>SFNH01000145.1 GCA_004554205.1 Clostridium sp. | reverse complement strand
AACTCCGGGCTGACCGTCACCAGCGTGTCCACGAATTTCACGCTGTCCTTCCGGACGCGGCAGCCCGCCATCCTGATGCGGTGCCGGATCTCCTGCTCGTAGCTCCAGCGGGGCGTCACCAGATGAAAGTTCTGCGAGGTACGGCTCCGGTCGATATCTTGGACGCGCCGCCCTTGTGTTTGGCAAATCGTAAAATGGCGTATGCCATGATGACCTCCTTGTCTTTGTGAGTGCGGGAGCAGGAGGAGCGGAGAACACCCGTCACGGCTCTCTGAAAAAGTGCGCCCGACAGATGCCGTTACCGGCATCTGTCGCTCTTCTTTTTCGGCCCGGTCAGAAATGGGCGAGGACTCCCGTCCTCGCCCATTTCCTCCCGTCCCCCGCCGTGACGGGTATAACACACTAGACTTTGTCCCAAAGTCGTGTGCCAGCCGTTCCCTCTGGACTCCCTCTGCGGTGTACGGTATGTCCGGTAATGTACGGTATTTTCGGGGTAGGGCCTGCCCCTCTATTTACCGTACATACCGTACACCGACCCACCGCAGCAGGAGGGTCTTCCCCTCCTTGCTGCGGCGGGTCCTGTAGCGGATACCGTACTTTTGAAGCAGAATATCATGCTTGGCATTCAGTCTCCGCACGATCCAGTTAGGCGTAAAGCCCCCGCTTTGCAGCTGCTGTGCCAGCTCCGTGGCTGTCCCGTGCCATTCGGGGTACTCCGCTGTGACCAATCGGCTGATGGCCTCCAGCAGCGGATCGGGCGGCTCCTGATATGGTGCTGTTTCCCTTTCCACCAACTCCCAGCACAGGCAGGCAGGATCAAAGCACAGATGCAGCCGCATATCCGGCTGATCGCGGCCTGTTACGTCTAATACCGCATCCGCACCGGTGCGCCTGTCCTTGTGGAGGATCAGCGCACCATCCGCCGCGCCCATCAGACCGTTGGTGCCGGAGATGGTATGGAATACATCCTCCGCGCTCTCTTTGCGGGTGTGGTGTACCAGCACCAGCGTAATGCCGTGGGCGTCTGCAAAGGTTTTCAGCTTTGCCAACGTGTCATAGTCGGCAGCGTAGCTGCAACTGTCGGGTGTCCGCCCACGGACACGCCGGAGGGTATCGATGATGACAAGGACGGTATCGGGATAGTCCATCAGGAAGCCTTCCAACTGCGCCAGCAGGTTCTCATCCAAGGTGTCGGCTAACACGGAGAGTATGAGGTCGGGACTGTCCTGCTCTGTCATCTGGACGAGCCGTTTCTGCAAGCGATCGAGGGTGTCCTCCAAGGCTAAGTAGAGCACTGTGCCTGGGTGGACGGGACAGTCGAGAAATGTACCGCCTGTGCTGACCCGATAAGCCATCTGCAAAACGAAGAAGGACTTGCCGACCTTGGGCGCACCGGCGAGGAGGTATGTCCCCACCGGCAGCAGCCCTTCGATCACAGCTGGTTTGACAGGAAACCGTATCTCCATCAGCTTCGGCATGGGGATCACGGTCATCCCGCCAGACGACTTGTTCTTTTCCTCTGTAAATGGTATACTGTCATTGCGTGTAAGCGCGAACGGCTGCTCCCCATCTGGTGCAACAGATGGAATCGGGGCAGTCGTTTCCTTTTCAGTCCCCATTGACGCCTCCGGTGTTCTGCTCGATCCACTCAACGAGCTTATCCTTCGGCACCAGCAGCCGCTTGCCGATCCGCAGCGTAGGGAACGTGCCGGTGTTGAGCAGCTGGTAAGCCCCTGCGCGGGAGATGCCCAGCGCCGTCGCCAGCTGATTGGCGTTCAATACCGCCGGCAGATTGTCGTAGTTGTTGTTCATACAAAACCTCCTTAAAATTTCAGTTGACATTATGGACTATACGGACTATAATACACAATGTAACTATTACGCTATGATTGTATAATGCTGGTACGCAAAAGTCAATAGATTATTTTGCGGACTTATTATGATGTATCTAACAGGAGGGCGGTCATGATCTTTCCCGAACATATGGAGTTCCGGTATTACATCACGCCGGAGCGCAAGGAGTGCTTTGCACTGTACAGTAAGACGCTGGGGCAGCGCAGGACGATTCTGGAGAAAACGCAGGATGTAGGGCAGTGCCTGATCGACCTGTACGATACGGATTTCTATGACGCCTATTGCGTTCTTTCCGAGATTCAAAAGCTGGTGAGAGCTGACAAGGACGAAGCCGCATGGAAAAGGCTCTTGGAGCTGGCGATGCCGCTTTGCGAGGTGCATCCCTTCTATGGGATGCTGGTCAAGGAATTGAGCGATCTGGAAGCGGAGCCCTCCGCCGATACGGCGGAACTGCTGCGATTTGACACGGACTTTGAGAGAATCGTCCGCGATGCCAAGGCATTGGTGGAGGTGTGTCTGGATGACCGCTATAAGTCGGACTATTCCACAGCGGAACGGTATCGGGAGGCGCACTACGACGCGGCGCTCTGCTTTGACAATATGCGCTATGGTGAGTTGGCCACGGAGGAGATTATTCTTGACCATCCTGCCTACGACAGCGCCTATAACTACAGCGTAGAAATGCTGCGGCAGCGGCAGATGACGACCGCGCTGCGGGAGGTGCTGTATCCCCATACGCTGCGCGACCTCTACAACTACTTGAAAGCCTACTGCCTGCGTCTGCCGCTGGTGATCCACAAGTGCAAGAACTGCGGCAGATACTTCGTGGTGACCGGCAACATCACGCAGGAGTACTGCACACGGCGGATGGATGGCTCGGAAAAGACCTGCCGGCAGATGGGCGCGGTGGTGCAGTATCAGAGCCGTCAGATGAAGAACCCGGCCACCAAGGAGTTCACGCGCTCCTACAAGGCCCACAACGCCCGTGTACGGTATGGGACGATGACCAAGACGGAGTTCACCGCATGGTCGAAGGAGGCGCGCAAGAAGCGCGATCTGTGTACCGGCGGCAAGCTGTCCCTGGAGGACTTTGTGGCATGGCTGGACAGCGACAAGCAGCGATAAAACAACGGACTGACTGACCGTTTTATATTTCAGAGGAACAGGAGGTTATTTTGACGACCAAGGCAACAAAAAACGCCAAGGGCGGCGGCACCATCCGCAAGCGTTCAGACGGACGCTGGGAGGCACGCTACACCCTCGGCATTGATCCCAAGACGGGAAAGCAGATACAAAAATCGGTTTACGGCAAGACGCAGAAAGAAGTCCGCCAAAAGCTCACCGCCATCACAGCGGAAATCGATGACGGGACGTATATGGACATTCCTCGGCTCAAAACCGCTGACTGGCTGAACACATGGGTGACGGAGTACATCGGCAATGTAAAGTCCTCTACACGCAAAAGCTACCAAGACCATGTAAGGCTGAACATCATCCCCTACATTGGAAATGTCCCTCTCTCCAAAGTGACAGCCGCTATGATCCAGCAGATGTATAACGAGCTGCAAACGGAAAAAGAACTTTCGCCCAAGACGATCAAGAATGTTCACGGTGTGCTGCATCGTGCTTTGGAGCAGGCGCAAAAAATGGGCTATATCCGCAGTGATCCGCTGGCAGCCGTTACGCTGCCGCGCATCGAGAAGAAGCAGATAAAGCCGTTGGAGGACGAGGAGCTGTGTGCATTTCTGAAAGAAATTCGTGGAAGTCCCTACGAGCTGGTTTACTTTGTTACGGTATTTACCGGCCTGCGGCAAGGAGAAGTACTCGGATTAACATGGGATTGTGTGAACTTTGAGAAGCAGACCTTGCTCATTAACAAGCAGCACGGCAAGAAAAAAGGAACACGCGAATATTGCTTCAGCAGTTTGAAAAATGACCGGCCTCGTGTTATTGAAGCGGCGGATGGTGTGATGGATGCCCTGAAAAAGCAACAGCTTCGGCAGCAACGTTGGGCGGCTCGGCTGAAGGATGGCTGGGACAATCCGGATAACCTTGTGTTTACCACTGAGACCGGGCGATACCTCTGCAACCAGACTGTGTACCTTGCATTCAAGAAAATCGTGCGCCGCCTGCACCTTGACACGACAAGATTTCATGATCTCCGTCATACTTACGCCGTAAACAGCTTGAAGTCCGGCGATGACATCAAGACTGTGCAGGAAAATCTCGGACATCAGACCGCGGCGTTTACCCTTGATGTGTACGCTCACGCCACAAACAGCATGAAACGTGAAAGCGCAAACCGAATGGATCAATACATCCATAGTGTGACAAAAACATAAAGGGTCAAGATAAGGGTCAGCACTTTCGAGGAAAAGAAAAAATCCTTGAAAGCACAAGGCTTTCAAGGATTTTTTGATGGTGCGCGAGGCGGGACTTGAACCCGCACGTGCGTAATGCACACTAGAACCTGAATCTAGCGAGTCTGCCAATTCCACCACTCGCGCGTCGAACAAGT
>SFNH01000144.1 GCA_004554205.1 Clostridium sp. | reverse complement strand
AAAATCATAAAATTGACGCAAAAGGCTTTTTTATCCGGGCATGGTATGCTATAATTACAAGAAGTACGTTGCGCGGGCAGCGTAACTTTAAAAAGAGAAAAGGAAAGTATTTTATGAGAAAATATGTAAAATTTACACTGTGCGCCCTGGCGGCGCTTATGCTGGTGGCGGGCTGCTCAAAGAAGGAAAAAACCGGGGATACGGCTACTGCATCAAACGGACAGACAGCTACAGCTTCGAATGTAAAGCAAGAAAAAGCTATAGATCCGGGAAAGGTTAAAAAGCTCGGAGAGTATAAGGGCGTGGAAGTGACCAGGATGAGCACCGAGGTGACAGACGAGGAGCTGGAGGCGCAGATCAAGAGTATTGTGGATGCGAATCCGGAGCGCATTGAGATCACGGACAGAGCGGCGAAGGACGGCGACAACGTGAACATCGACTTTGTCGGCATGAAGGACGGCGAGGCGTTTGACGGCGGGACAGGCGAGGGATATGATCTGGTGCTGGGTTCCGGCGCGTTTATCCCGGGCTTTGAGGAAGGCCTCATCGGCGCGAAGACCGGCGATGAGCTGAGCCTGGATCTGACATTCCCTGAAGATTACGGCAATACAGACCTGGCGGGTCAGGCGGTTGTGTTTGACGTGACGGTCAATAAGATTGAGGAAGTAAAGGAAGCGGTTCTGGACGACAGCTTCGTCCAGAGGATTTCCGACTTTGCCACAGTTGACGAGTTCCGCGCCGACACGCTTGCCAGTATGAAGAAGGCGAAGGAGCAGCAGGCAGATCAGCAGTTTGAGAGCGATGTATTCCTTGCGGCTGTGAATAATACGACTTTCGACGTGAATCCGGCTGCGGTGGATCAGCAGTATAATAACCAGATGAGCAGCTATGAGAACATGGTTCAGATGTACGGGATGACGATCAAGGATTACGCTTCCATGTACGGAATGACTGAGGAGGAGTTCAAGACGCAGCTCAGGAGCTCCGCGGAGCTCGCCGTCAAGCAGCAGATCCTGATAAAAGCCATCGCGAAGAAGGAGAAGCTGAAGGTTGAGGACGCGGACCGGGAGATCGTTGCGGAGCAGATGGGCACGGATCTCAAGACTCTGCAGGACACCTATACCCCGGAGAAGGTAGATGAGGCAGCTCTGATGTATAAGGTTGTAACTCTGATCAAGGAAAACGCGGTTGTCAAGTAAACAGCAGGCAATCAAAACACAACATAGGACACGGGGGGTATCTCTATGCAGCTCTTAAAAGACAGAATCCGCAGAGATGGGAAGATCAAGTCAGGAGATGTATTGAAAGTAGACAGCTTTTTGAATCACCAGATGGACATGGATCTGTTTGAGGAGATCGGAAAGGAATTCAGGCGCCGTTTCTCTGACGCGGAGATCAACAAGATACTCACCATCGAAGCGTCCGGCATCGGCATCGCCTGTATGGTGGCGAGAGAGTTTCATGTGCCGGTGGTATTCGCAAAAAAGACCCAGACCAAGAACATTGCCGGGGATGTATACACGACCAAGGTGGAGTCCTTTACCCACGGCAGAGTGTACGACATCATCGTGTCGAAGGAGTTTCTGGGAGAGGGCGACAAGGTGCTTCTGATTGATGATTTCCTTGCGAACGGAAAGGCTCTCGAGGGGCTGGCCGCGCTGGTGAAGGACTCCGGCGCAGAGCTTGTGGGAGCCGGGATTGTGATTGAAAAAGGCTTTCAGGTCGGCGGCGATCTGCTCCGCTCAAAAGGGGTTCGCGTGGAATCCCTTGCGATCATCGACAGCATGGACGAGGCGACCGGCAAGATCGTGTTCCGCGGCGAGTGATATCAGTGAGGTATCGTCGAACAGGCGATGACGGGGAAAAGGGAGTGAGTTTTGAATCTATTTCTTTCGTCAATAAATGTGACAAAGCTATGTGAAATAACAATAGAAAATCATCGCCCCGGTAATTGAGGCATGGCTTTTCGTATGGTAATATTTAACAAGGGTCAGGAATGACCCTTATTAAATTTGAGACGAAGGAGGATGTACAAAACGAACGTAAAAAAGGAAGTAAGTGTGGCGAAGGTCGTAAAAGACGCGGAGGAGAACTACAGAAACGGCTATTTTTGCTGCGAGGCGCTGGGGCTTTTAGCAAAGCCTTTTTATCCCAGTATCGCTTCCTTTACATTCCCGTTTATCATCAGCGCTATTGCTTCCAAACAGGCAATGGCGTGTCTGACAAAGATGGGAAGACCGATACCGGGGCTCAATTATGCTGTACTCATTGAAGCCGTCATTGCAGTTTTGCTCATGGTATATGTGCTGTTTGGTTATGCACGATTCCTGTTTTTCACAAAACAGAAGAGACGGTAAATACTAAATATTGTGGGAGGGAGCTACTCCCGGAAAGGATGAGAGATTATGATTCAGGTAAACGCTATGGGTGATCCGTGCCCGGTTCCTGTCGTGAAAACGATGAATGTGATCAAGGGTTTAAAGGAACCGGCTCAGATCGAGGTGCTGGTGGATAATGATATTGCGGTACAGAATCTGACAAAAATGGCAAATCACAGCGGATATTCCGTAAAGTCGGAGAAGCTGGTCGAGAAGCAGTACCGGGTAGAGATTGGGGTGGATAAGGTTTCCGGCGGACAGGAGAAGAGCGCAGAGGAAACTGAGAGCTGCATCCCGGACAGCAGACAGAAAAATACGGTTGTGGTGATTTCCTCTTCTGTGATGGGAAGCGGGGATGATGAGCTGGGAGCGGTTTTGATGAAAGGATTTATCTATGCGCTGTCCCAGCAGGAGAGCCTGCCCGCCACGATCATCTTCTACAATGGGGGCGCGCGGCTGACATGTGAGGACGCGCCGACGCTGGAGGATCTTAAGTCGCTGGAAGCCCAGGGCGTGGAGATACTGACCTGCGGGACATGCTTAAACCATTATGGCCTGGCGGACAGTTTAAGGGTAGGCGGCGTCACAAATATGTACACGATCACAGAGAAGCTGACCCAGGCCGGTCACATTATAAAGCCATGATTTATCTGGATTCATCGGCAACCTCCTTTTTAAAACCGCCGGAGGTTGCCGATGCTGTTTACCGTTCGTTCTCCGATATCGGGAATTCGGGACGCGGCGCACATCTGCCTACGCTCAACGCGTCGCGGCTGATCTATGACACCCGGGAAAAGCTGGCGGCGCTTTTCGGAATCGGGGAGCCGTCACGGATTGCTTTTACCTGCAACGCGACGGAGGCGCTGAACATCGCGATTGGCGGTCTGGTTGCTCCCGGCGATCATGTGATCACGACTGCCTGTGAGCACAATTCCGTGTTGCGCCCCCTCTATCGGAAGGAGAGAGAAGGGGCCGGGCTCACCATTGTTGCCGCTGATGAAAAAGGGCGCATTGATTACGATGAGCTTGAGCGGAGCTGCAGGACAAACACGAAGGCGGTGGTTATAACCCACGCCTCCAACCTGACGGGAAATGTGACAGATATAGAGAGAGTTGCGGAATTTACAAAAAGGCATGGGATCGCGCTCGTGGTAGATGCCTCGCAGACGGCCGGGGCGCTTCCGATTGATGTCCAAAAAACGGGAATTGATATTTTGTGCTTTACCGGGCATAAGGGCCTTATGGGGCCCCAGGGAACCGGAGGCATCTATGTGAGAGAGGGGATTGCGCTTTCGCCGCTGAAGGTGGGCGGGAGCGGTGTCCACAGCTTTGACAGGGAGCATCCGTCCGATATGCCGACCGCGCTTGAGGCGGGCACGCTGAATGGCCATGGGATTGCCGGGCTGAACGCGGCCCTCAGCTTTCTTGAGAGGGTCGGGGTAGAGGAAATCCACAGGCGCGAAGATAAGCTGGCAAGACTGTTTGCGGAGCACATCAGGACGATTCCGGGAATCGTGATCTACGGGGATCTTGATGCAAAACTCCGGGCGCCGATCGTTTCCGTCAATGTGGGCGATGTGGATTCCGCCATCGTCAGCGATATCCTGTGGGAGGATTACGGAATCTGTGTTCGTGCCGGAGCGCACTGCGCGCCTTTAATGCACCGGGCGCTGGGGACGACAGAACAGGGGGCGGTGCGATTCAGTTTTTCCTATTTTAACACGGAGAAAGAGGTGGAGCAGGCTGCTTGCGCCCTGCGCGAGATTGCGGAGGACAGCTTGCCTGAGAGCATATGAGAGAGAAAAAGAACTATGCGGTTCTGACCTTTCGCACGACTGCGGAGGCGAT
>SFNH01000143.1 GCA_004554205.1 Clostridium sp. | reverse complement strand
ACACAATCCATGGGGCAGCGCACGAGTCGGCGCCATCGCCCATTTAGGCGGCATTTACTATGCCGCGCATTATGTCTGTCCCGGCATCGGGCGCATGGCAGTCAACGATGAGCTCTCGGCGCTCCATAACCACACCAACTTCGGCAAGGATACCCGGCGCGCGTTCTTCTTTGCCGGTCCAAGCTATGGGTGCATTCTTGAGGAGCTGAAGGCGCGCGGGAAAAAGAGCGAGGGAAAGCTGATCCGTTACAGTGAGGCCTACCGCGAGCTGCACTACCCGATCCATCTGCTCTCCTGCGACGAGACCGGCGCACGCCAGCTTCAGATCATGGCCGTGCCGTACTACCGTGAAAAGCTGGCGCGGCTCATGCTTCGCTCCGCCTATCAGCCTCCGCCGGAGGACGCCCCCGCATGGGACGCCCTCTACAACGGTCATCCCTTTGTGATCGGCGCGGATATGGAGCTGCGACGGATCGACGCCGCGATCAGAATGGCGAGAGAGCGGAATTGTCTTCCCATTGCCCTTGCCGCGCTGGACGCGCAGGGCAGCGCGGTGCTGCTGACACGCTATGCCGATCCCGGCTATGCCACCGTCTATAAGGTCACGGACGGCGTGCTGACAAAGCTATTCGGTCACGCACCGGCTCTCTATGAGCCGCCCTGCACACAATTCCTCACGAAGAAGGGAGATGTCGTCAATGCCCCGCTTATCAAAGCTCTTGGAAAAGATAGAGGACCTCGCTGCAAATAGATGGGGCAGCTGGTACGAGCGCAACAAAGCGCGTGTGCCGCTGTACGCCGTGCTCGGCGGCCTCGGCTGGTACTTCTATGGGATGCTGCTCAACTCCCTGCGGCTCGGAAAGGAATCCGTATTTCACATGACCGGCGAGAAGGTGGAGAGCATCTGGGTGCTCAACCCCTTCAAGAATTTCTTTGTGGTGCTTACCCCCTTCGGCCTCGGCACGACGGCTGTGATCATCCTTTTGATCTGCCTGCTCACAAGGAAGGGCTACAAATGGTTTTCCGGCTATCATTTTACCCGTGATCCGCGCGGCTTTGACATTCTCCCGGAGGGGACTCACGGCACCTCAGGCTTTGCGACGAAAAGAGAGCTCGGCGAGCATTTGGAGCTCGGCGGCGTCGGGGAGGTTACGGGGATGCTCCTCGGCCGCATCAAGAGGCATCCCGATGACCCCGACAGGTATTCCTCCTATGTCGCTCACCGCATGAAGCCGGGTGAGAACAACAACATCCTCTGTATCGGCGCTCCGGGCTCTTATAAGTCCAGGGGCTTTATCATTCCCTTTCTCATGGGCTGCGCACAGCGAAGCAGCAGCGGCGCTCCGGAGTCCGTGATCGTGACTGATCCGAAGGCCGAGCTTTTTGAAATGATGGCGCCGTACTTTCGGAAAAAGGGCTTTTATGTCAAGGCGGTCAATTTCCTCGATATGGCGCACTCGGACGGCTGGAACTGCCTTGCGGGGCTGGATACCAACCCCGACCTTGTGACCACTGTGGCAAACACCATCATTCAAAATACCTCCGGTCCCAAGGAAGCCGATGACTTCTGGAGCCGCGCGGAATTAAATCTTCTCATGGCGCTCATCCACTATGTCTGCAATAAGAAGGATGAGCGCGGAAACCTGCTTCCCTTGGAGCAGCGCAGCCTTGGTGATGTTTATAAGATCCTCGCCTATAAGAGCGTCAACGAGATCAACCGCACGCTGGCGGAGCTTCCGCCGGAGCATCCGGCCAAGGGTCCCCACGGGTTGTTTTTGAAGGCGAGAGAAAACCTTTGGGGCAACATCATCATCGGTCTCGGCAACCGCCTCGCGGTGTTCCAAAACCCGCTGGTGGATAAGATCACCCGCAACCATGATGTGGATCTCCTGCTCCCGGGGCAAAGGCCCTGCGCCTACTTCGTCATCATCTCCGCACAGGACAGCGCTTACCGCTTTTTAAGCTCTCTCTTTTTCTCTCTGACCTTCCCGCAGCTCTCCAACTACGCGCGCCTCCACGGCGGACGCCTTCCCGTGCTGACAAGCTTCTGCTTGGAGGAATACCTCAACATCGGCTATATGGAGGGCATCTCCGATGTCTTCAACTCCATCCGCGGCTTCAATATGTCCGTGCAGGTGGCGGTGCAGTCACTCTCCCAATGGCAGGAAAAGTATCCGGGGAAGGAGTGGGAAAATCAGCTCGGCTCCTTTGATATGACGCTCTACATGGGCTGCAACGATATGACCAGCGCCGAATACTTCGCTAAAAAGTGCGGCAAGGTGACGATTTCTGTTACCAACAACCAGTACCCGCTCGCTCCGCTGTTCTCCCCGATTTATAATACCACCCGTCCCTATTCGCAAACACGCAGCAACATCCAGCGAGATCTCATTCAGCCGGACGAATTTGCACGCTTGGATAAGCACAAGTGCATCGTGATGTTCAACCACTATAAGCCTGCACAGCTCTATAAAATCGCGTTGGAGGAGCTGCCTGCGTATGGGGAGCTGAGCAAGTGCAGCGTCTTTGACTATGTACCGGAATGGAAAAGGCGTGAAGAGGAAAACGAAAAGCATGCGCCGAAAAAAAGCGCGCCCACGCAGCGGGAATATCCGTCTGCCTCTGCACAGCGGAAAGGGGGACACCTCCCAACGCAGAAGGCTGCGCTTGGAGAGGAGCGGCCCCACTCATACGCTCCGGCCTCCTGCGCGTCGCAGATGCCGGCGTATGGAGAGCATGGCGCTGTGCGGCAGCACAAATCACCGCCCATGCCGCGGCAGACGCCCGGAGCGTCATGCATCTATGACTTTCCGGACATGAAAGGGACTGCGCCGGACGACATCGGGCTTGTAGAGATGTCCCGGTCTGAGATCGCCGGGGACGATGCTCCGGAGCTTGAGGAGTTGGACGACGATCCCAGCCGGATACCGCCCGGCCGGGGGATCTGACGAAGGCGGGAGCGAGAGCCCTGCACAAAAGGAAAAGGAGGCCGTCCGGCCTCCTAAGATCAGTCGAGAATATCAGAGATCTCACATTTCAAGGCATTTGCCAGACGCAGCACGGTTTCAGCCTGTGCGCGGCTGAGATCCTTTCCGCGGCGCTCGTAGGCACGCAGCGCGCTGAGCGAAACGCCGGAGCGCTCGGATAGCTCCTCCTGCGTCAGTCCCGCGCGCCTTCTTGCAGCTTTTAAGGCGCACATGCTCTGCGAAAAGTGTGCGTCCATGACCTCATAGGCTTTCTGGATATCCGCCTCATGGAGCGTTCCGTACAGCACGACCAGTTCATCATATGGAACGGTATCCAGAATGCTACGGAAGCTGTGACCGGAGTACCACTGATAATGTGCCAGCATCCAGCCCACCCAGTAGGCGTCGCTGCGCTCATAGCTCTCCTCGGCCTGCGCTTGCACGCCGCGTCCGGTCGTTCGTTCCATGACCTCCAGATAAAGCTCCAGTCCACTTTTTCCCGCAATGTATTTGGGGCTGCCGCTTTCAAACGCTTCGGCAACGCCGGATTGGATAAAAAGGTCGAGAAATGTACCACCGTCCATACCAAACCGGTAAACGGCATCGTGGAGCATCGCACCAAGAACGCGGGATGCCTTAGAGAGATAGTTGGAGTCGTAAGCGCGGATCATCATTGTCCATACCCTCCCTGATGATGTCGAGGATGAAAATATCCTCTGTGAGCTGCTGTAAGGTCTTCTTCCGGCGGACGTAATCGGCTCTGGCCCTCCGGTCCCGTTCAAAGCGCTTGTAGTAGTATTCCCGATAGTCCGCGACCTCATAGCCGGTGAACTCGATGTGTCCAAAGGACCGCTTGGAGAGCAATACGATCTGCTCGCCCAATGTCCCAAGCTGCATGGCCATGTTCAGGTCCCGAAGCGAAATGGTGTTGCTCACAAAGTCCTCGGCAAAGGAGAAGTAGGAATCGTCGGCACGGTAGCCGATCATCACATCCACGCCGGAGGTGTCCGGCAGGAAGTGTGAGAGGATATAGTCCCTTGCCCCTTGCGCGACCGGGGAGCTGATGTCGAACCTCCGGTGCGTGAGGAGAATGGCAAGCCAGCTTAAAATATTGAATTCGCCATGCGTCAGGCGCATCACCTGCAGATCGTCCAGATGAAGCTGATAACAGTTGCAGTAGCCGTCATTTTTGACCGGGCAGGCCCACTCCTTTGCAAGCTCGGAGCTTTCCGTACAGTAGAAGCCCTGCCCGTAATCATTATACGG
>SFNH01000142.1 GCA_004554205.1 Clostridium sp. | reverse complement strand
TTCAGCCCTTGGTGTACCGCCTTGTCTGTTTGAACGGCGCCGTGGTCAACGATATGGGTGAACGCCGCCACCATGTAGGTCGGCAGGCCAAAGCAGTGGAGGACAGCTTCGCACTGTACTCGGACGAGACGATGGAAGCGGAGGACAAGGCGTTCCTGCTGAAGCTCCGGGATACCACGATGGCGGCAATCGATGAGACGCGCTTTGCCCAGATCGTGAACCGGCTCCGTGATTCCACCGAGGCCCCCATCACCGGCAAGGTTCAGGACGTTGTCCAGCTGACCGCCCAGAGCTACGGCATCAACAGCGATGAGCAGGAGGGCATCCTCAAGTACCTCATTGAAGGCGGCGACCTTTCGCTCTATGGCCTGTCCAATGCTGTGACGAGAGCGTCGCAGGATGTCGAATCCTATGACCGGGCAACGGCACTGGAGGGTATCGGCTGGCAGGTTGCTACGATGGAGCCGGCGCAATGGAAAGAGATCAACCGATAATATACAGAGGAGGATAGCACATTATGGGACGCAAGAATAGAAAGGGACGCACCCGCGCTATGAGTCGGGGAAAGCAGATCCGAACCACACTGGCGAATGATGTCCTGATCCAGCAGAATGCTGTGGAAGATACGAAACAGGACGTTAATCCGCAGGATACGGAGCAGATGGATAAGGCCATCTGCGAGACCATCGGTATTACGGAAGAGCAGCTTGAAGGACTGGCAGACCAAACCATTGAGATTATCCCACTGGATCGAATGTTCCTCGAAACCTATCAGCGCCCCTTGAATCCGCAAAAAGTGAAGAAAATCGCAAAGGAGTTTGATCCATCGAAGCTGGGGGTGCTCATGGTCAGCGAGAGACCGGATGGGAGATACGCAATCATTGATGGGCAGCATCGGTCGACAGTCCTTCGTGGCTTGGGATACAAATATGCGCGATGCCAGGTCGTCCACGGCTGGACAATCCAGGAAGAGGCGATGGCCTTTACACACCAGCATGACAACACTTCCCGCCTGACTGCGAAGGATCGCTTCAAATCGGGTGTTATTGCAGAGGAGAAGGAAAAGACCGAGATCAATTATATCGCAACGAAGAACGGCTATAACGCAGATGGCTGCGGACGTGGTACTCGCATCGAGGCAGTAGGTACGCTTGAGAAGATCGGCTCCATGTACGGGATTGATGTGCTGGATCGGGTGTTACAGGTTACCGGATTAACTTGGCCCAAAAACAGAAAGGCTGTGTGCCGGGAGATGCTGATTGCACTGGCTGAATTATTGTCCCGGTTTGATTTGCCCGAAGCAGATTTTCAGAGCCGTCTTGGGCGTTACACGCCGGATGGCCTTGTGAAGATGATTCGAAACCTCATCAGCCCCAATGGGTACATCCGAGGGGAAATGGGAAAGCAGGAACGCTTCTGCGCGTGCCGGGTGCTCGTTGATGCCTATAACAAAGGGTTGGGCTCAACATCCAAGAAGCGGCTGCGCCTTGTCTGGAATGACGGCGAAACGGAATGATGGAGGTACACAACATGGATAAGGAACACAATGCTGAAAAGATGGTGGGGGCATCAGCCCCTTCCTTCTCAGAAAGAGAAACCACTGGGTTGAGAAAGAAAGGACTGGCCCTAATCGCTAAAGTTGATGTCAGACCAATACCGGTCGCAGAGATTGGGCTTACAGAGCGTATCCGGGTAGATGACGGAGACATCGAGGAACTGGCGGAGAATATCTCTGAACATGGACTGATCAACCCCATCACGGTTATGCAGCAGGAGTCGGGGGGATTCATGCTGATTTCCGGGTATCGCCGCTTGAAAGCATGCCAGCTACTGGAGTGTGATGCTGTGAGTGCGGCAGTTCTTTCTGCGGTAGACGCTGAGGAGAGGCTCAGACTTGAAATCTCAGAGAATGAGCAACGGAAAGATTTCACGGTTTCGGAAAAGCTGGAATACGCCAGTAAAATCCGTATCGTTGAGGAGGAAAAAGCGCGGCAGAGAAAGTCAAGGAGATATCGGGAAGAAGCAGAGAGCCAACCTGATGGGGTCGTGCGACCCGCACACAGCGGGGATATCACTAAAGGCCGTGCAAGGGATGCGGTCGCAAAGTCGGTTGGTCTGGGGAGCGGACGTCAGCTGGAGCGAGCTGAGTATCTGGCGAAAAATCGTCCTGATCTTCTGAAAAAAGTTGACCGAGGAGAAACAACGATATATGGGGCGTATAATGCTGCAAAGAATGAGAACGGGGCGCTGGGAATAGAAATCTCGGAGGAGAAGAAAGACAGCACCGAAGAATATGCGGCTCCGGTAAACGCCGAAGCACCGGTTTATGTTGGCCCAGATCATCCTGAAATGTGGAAGCGGTTGGAGGCATACAACCCCGGCTTTGAGAGAAATACCGGTTCTGGAATAAAAGGGGCCAGCCACATCAAACTTCTGGAAAACCATATCTACGCGACGCTCTATGAGAAGTACATGGAGGCAATCAAATCCGTGAATATCATGGTCGGAAGCTACGAAAAAGCAAGAAACGGCTTTGAAATCAAAATGAGCGGTATGTTGTCCAACCTTGATGCTGTTATCCGGGAGAGAGATGAACTGAAACAGGAGAAAGAAAAGCTGAAGCAGGATCTTATTCAGGCGGAAAAGACTGGACAGACATATCATCAGGAACGGGATGAGCTTTGTAAAGAGCTGGAGGCATACCGAAAGAAGAATGAGAGGCTTCAGCAGGAGCTTCAGAATACCCGGAGTGAAGGAAGGAAACGAAAATGAGCGAAACAGGCTTCATCGGAAAGCAGGTGACAGGATGTGCGTGAATCCGTTGTAGAAAAGCAGTTCGTGGAAGCAGTCAGAGCCGCAGGTGGACAAGCCCTCAAGTTTACGAGCCAGACGATGAACGGAGTGCCAGATCGTCTGGTTCTTCTTTTGGGCGGCAAGTGTGCCTTTGTGGAACTGAAAGCTCCCGGAAAGCAAATGCGGCTTCTCCAGAGGAAACGCCGGCAGCAGTTAGAGGCGCTGGGATTCCCGGTATTTTGCGTGGATAGGCCGGAGCAGATACGGCCCGCCATCAATGCGCTGCTCAAATGGAATCCGGGCGACCCGATCCCACAGGGCATCGGCGCAAAGATTCCTGAGATGCCGGTGATGGAGCTGCCAGAGACAAACACTGTGACTGACACAGCGACTAACACGGAGGAGGTGATGCCCAAATGAAGTTCATTCCGCACGACTACCAGAGCTACTGCACGGAGTATATCAAAACACATCCTATTGCGGCTCTTTTCCTGGATATGGGCTTGGGCTGAGGAAAGACCGTCATCACCCTGTCCGCCATCAAAGACCTCATGCTTGACACATTCGAGGTCAGCAAGGTGCTCATCATCGCGCCACTTCGAGTAGCCCGCGACACATGGCCGGCAGAGATCGAGAAGTGGGACCATTTGAAGGGGCTGGACATTTCGGTTATCGTCGGTGATGTCAAGACCCGCATCGCTGCTGTACATCACCCAGCTATGATCTATGTCGTGAACCGGGAAAACATCAAGTGGCTGGTAGAGTATTACGAGAAGAACGGGATGCGCTGGGACTTCAACATGGTGGTTATTGATGAGCTATCCTCCTTTAAAAACTATCAGTCCCAGCGGTTCAAGTATCTGCGCAAGGTGCGCCCCTACGTGCGGCGGTGGGTCGGGCTGACCGGTACGCCGACATCTAACGGGCTTATGGATCTTTGGAGTGAAATTGGGATTCTGGACGGCGGCGAGCGCCTCGGCAAATTCATCGGCCGCTACCGGGAAGCCTACTTCAAGGCTGGCTCCATGAATCCTTCGACTGGCGTTGTGTTCCAGTACGTCCCGAGGCCGGGAGCGGAGGAGATGATATACCAGCGCATCTCGGATATCACCATTTCCATGAAGGCGTTGGATTACCTTCACATGCCGGACTGTATTCCGACCCGGTACGAGGTGGAGATGAGCACCGCCGAGCGGGAGCTGTACGATATGCTCAAGCAGGACCTCCTTATTCCGCTGAAGGATGGGGACATAGATGCCGCCAATGCCGCATCGCTGACAGGGAAGCTGTTACAGATGAGCAATGGCGCTGTCTACGATGAGAACGGCCACGCCCGGCGCATCCATGACCACAAGCTGGAGGCACTGGAGGATCTCATTGAAGCCGCCAACGGGCAGTCGGTGCTGGTGGCGTACTGGTTCAAGCACGACCGGCAGCGCATCATCGACCACCTGGAAGGA
>SFNH01000141.1 GCA_004554205.1 Clostridium sp. | reverse complement strand
CGCGAAAAATTGTGTCTTTGTACGGCGGACAGTCCGGTGTGAAATGATGTTCGCGCGAAACATTGCAAGCGAAGAATATTATCCGGGTTTGTACGATCAAGAAGCAGTATCCAACGTTTACAAAAAAGGCAAAAAGCCTTATAAAATGGAGAAAAATGAAGAAATTAGCATTGAGTGACGAAATACTTTTATCCGTCCAGCAGCCGGCCCGTTACATCGGAAATGAGATGAATATTGTGGTGAAAGATCCGTCTGTGGTGGACATCCGTTTTGCCATGTGTTTCCCGGACGTCTACGAGATCGGCATGTCCCATCTCGGGATGCAGATTCTTTACGCCATGTTCAACAGGCGGGAAGATGTTTATTGTGAACGTGTGTTCTCTCCATGGACGGATCTGGATGCACTGATGCGCGAAAAGCACATCCGCTTATTTGCACTCGAATCCCAGGATCCCATTAAAGATTTTGACTTTCTCGGCTTTACCATCCAGTATGAGATGTGCTACACCAACATCCTGCAGGTGCTTGACTTAAGCGGGATTCCGCTTCATGCGGTGGAGCGTAAGGAGAATGACCCGATCGTGATCGGCGGCGGCCCGTGCGCCTACAACCCGGAGCCGCTTGCACCGTTTTTTGATATGTTTTATATCGGGGAGGGTGAGACCCGGTATGACGATCTGTTTGATCTGTATAAGGAGAACCGAAAAAACGGAGGGAGCCGCATGGATTTCCTTGAGGCGGCCGCAAAGATTCCGGGTATCTATGTACCGATGTTCTATGATGTTGCCTACCGTGACGACGGAACGATCGCGGAATTTAAACCCAACCGGCCTAACGTCCCTGAGCGCATTGCCAAGGAGCTTGTGATGGATATGGATGAGGCGCCTTATATCGAGAAGCCGATCGTGCCCTATATCAAGGTGACGCAGGACCGCGTTGTGCTCGAGATCCAGCGCGGCTGCATCCGCGGCTGCCGCTTCTGCCAGGCGGGGAATGTGTACCGGCCCTTGAGGGAGCATAGCCTTGCATACTTAAAGGATTATGCCTGCAAGATGCTTAAGAATACCGGGCATGAGGAGATTTCCCTAAGCTCCTTAAGCTCCAGCGACTACACCCACTTAAAGGAGCTGGTATACTTCCTGATCGATGAATTCCAGGGCAAGGGCGTCAACATTTCCCTTCCGTCCCTGCGCATTGACGCATTCTCTCTCGATGTGATGAGTCGGGTGCAGGACGTGAAGAAGAGCAGTCTCACCTTCGCGCCGGAGGCGGGAAGCCAGCGGCTCCGCGATGTGATCAACAAGGGGCTGACCGAGGAGGTCATCTTAAAGGGCGCCTGCGACGCCTTCCACGGCGGATGGAACCGCGTCAAGCTCTATTTCATGCTCGGTCTTCCGACTGAGACGATCGAGGATATGGAGGGCATCGCCCTTCTGTCTGAGAAGGTTGCCGAGGTCTACTATGACGAGATCCCGAAGGAGCAGAGAAACGGCCGTGTGCAGGTGGTGGCAAGCTCATCCTTTTTTGTGCCAAAGCCATTCACGCCGTTTCAGTGGGCGCGCATGTGTACGAAGGAGGAATTTCTGGAGCGGGCTTATATCGTGAAAAACAAGTTCCGCGAGATGAAGAATTTTAAGAGCCTAAAATACAACTGGCACGAAGCGGATTTAACCGTGCTTGAGGGCGTGCTCGCGCGGGGCGACAGGAGAGTTGCCGCCGTGGTGGAGGAGGCCTACTTAAAAGGGGCACTCTATGATTCGTGGTCGGAGACCTTCCGCAATGAAATCTGGATGGATGCCTTTGCGACCTGCGGCGTTGACCCGGATTTTTACACGGTGCGGGAGAGAAGCCTTGACGAGGTCTTCCCCTGGGATTTCATCGACGCGGGCGTGTCAAAGGAATTTTTAAAGCGCGAATGGCTTGCCGCGTTGGAGGCAAAGGTGACGCCGAACTGCCGCATGCAGTGTTCCGGATGCGGAGCCCGGGCGTTTGGAGGAGGTGTCTGCTTTGAAGATAAGAATTAAATTCGCCAAAGAGGGCGCCATGAAATTTATCGGACATCTGGATATCATGCGCTTCTTCCAGAAGGTCATGCGGCGGGCGGATGTGGATATCCGATACAGCGAGGGCTTCAGCCCGCACCAGATCATGTCCTTTGCGGCGCCCCTTGGCGTAGGGATTGAGAGCCGCGGCGAATACGTGGATATTGAAGTGCTTACGACTGATTCCTCTGCGGAGATGCTCTGCCGGATCAACGGAGCAATGGTTGAGGGAGTGCGGGCGCTTTCCTACCGGCTTCTCCCTGATACGGCCGCAAATGCCATGTCGGTCGTAGCGGCCGCTGACTATGAGATCCGCTTTCGCGAAGGCTTTGCGCCCGCCGACTTTGAGGCGTTTGCGGACGGGCTTTCATCATTTCTTAAAAGAGACCGGATCACGGTCGTGAAAAAGACGAAGAAGGGCGAGAAGGAGATTGATATCCGCCCGATGATTTATAAGCTGGAAGCGGAAAAGGGCGTGATCTTCATGCGGGTTGCCACCGGAAGCGCCGCTAATCTAAAGCCTGAGGCGGTGATCCGCGCGTATATGGAGAGCCGCGGGGAGACGCTCCCTGATTTTGCGCTATTGGTAACCCGGACGGAGGTTTTCGCAGATACCGGCACAGACGGAAACCATTTCTTTGTGCCCCTGGAGGCGTTTGGAGAAGACATTGAGTAAGCTTGTGATCACCAGATGGAATAAACGGCTCTTGACAGCGCTGTTTTCCGCCGGGGAGGCGGTTGAGCTTGGGCTCGAGGAGGAGGATTCCATCCTGGGAAATATCTATATCGGAAAAGTGAAAAATATTGTCCGCAGCTTGAATTCCGCGTTTGTGGATTTTGGAGAGGGGCGCACCGGCTATTACAGTCTCACGGACAATCCCGCCGCTCTGTTTGCGGACGGGCATGAGGGGAAGTTAAAGGCCGGGGACGAGATTCTCGTCCAGGTGGCGAAGGACGCGGTAAAGACAAAGGATCCGGTTCTGACGGCGAACCTGAACTTTTCCGGGAAATACGCGGTATTGACCGCGGGGAAAAATGTGATCGGGTTTTCGGCGAAGATTGAGGACAAGGCGTGGAAGGAGATGCTGCGCCCGAAACTGAAAACGCTTACAAATGAAGCGGCCGGCATCATCGTCCGGACCAACGCGTACGGACAGGATGAGGCGCTGCTTTTTGAGGTGGCGGCGCTTATGGAAGAGTACAGGAGAGTGATAGATACCGCGAGATACCGGACCTGTTTTTCTCTCCTGTACGAGGCCAAGCCGCAGTATTTGAAAAGCCTGCTGAGCTGCCCTGCCGGGACACTTGAGGAGATCGTCACAGACCAGGAGGATGTGTACCGGAGCCTGGATTCCTATATCCGCATCCATGAGCCGGAGAGCGGGATCGGGCTGCGCTTTTACGAAGATCCCATGATTAGCCTTACAAACCTGTATGCTCTTAAAACCGTCATGGATGAGGCGTGCCGTAAGCATGTATGGTTAAAATCGGGCGGATACCTGGTGATCGAGTGCACGGAGGCGATGGTCGTCATCGACGTCAACACAGGGAAGTACTCCGGCAAAAGGAATCAGGAGGACACGGTCCGCATGATCAACCTGGAGGCGGCGAAGGAGATCGCGAGACAGCTGCGGCTGCGGAATCTTTCCGGGATCATCATCGTGGATTTCATCGATATGGACGCCGCGGAGGATAGAGCGCTTCTGATGGAGACGCTTAAAAGCGCCGTGAAGGCCGACCCGGTGAAGACTACGGTGGTGGATATGACGCCGCTTGGCCTTGTGGAGCTGACGAGAAAGAAAGGGAAAAAACCGCTCCGGGAGCAGCTCATAACCTGAACTGTTACCGAATCCCACGAAAATCAGGTAAAAACTTGAGTTTCCGCACTTTGTAACCTATGTATGATTTCCTGTCCATATAGCGATGAAATGCACCGTTAAAAAAACATTTTCAAAAATTTGTATGCCAATTACGGACATTTATGTCCGTAAGGGACATACAAATTAAAGGAAATGTTTTTTGCTCGGTGTGTGAATGCTATATGAGCCAGGAAATCATATGTAACCGTATAAATGCGGAAACTCAAGTCTTGTGACCTTAAGTTTCCGCACCTGTAACAGTTCAGACGCGACCGAGGCAAAAGCTCTAGCTCCCGCTGTTGGGATCCAGGGCGTCCCTGAGCGCGTCCCCCACAAAGTTGATCGCGATGACCAGTATCACGATCAGGAGCCCCG
>SFNH01000140.1 GCA_004554205.1 Clostridium sp. | reverse complement strand
TGTTCTCCATCGTGTTCCTGGTGTACGCGCTGGCTAACATCTTCGGAGACGCCGACCTGGCCAAGAGCATGGCCGGCTGAGAACAGAAAGGAGACGAAATCAATTATGAGCAAGATTGTACTGACGAATGTCGATAAATTCTACGGCAAGAACCATGTCCTGAAAAACCTGAACCTGACCATCGAGGACGGCGACTTCATGACCCTGCTGGGTCCCTCCGGCTGCGGCAAGACCACCACCCTGCGTGTGGTCTCCGGCCTGGAAAAGCCCCAGAACGGCTTCATCCACATGGACGACAAGGAGATTGTCAACGCCGCCGAGGCCTACTTCGCCCCTCCCAGCAAGCGGAATCTGAACCTGGTGTTCCAGTCCTACGCCCTGTGGCCCCACATGACCGTGTTCGACAACGTGGCCTTCGGCCTGAAGATCCGCAAGGAGCCCTCTGACGTCATCGCCAAGAAGGTGGCCAGCGCCCTGGAGCGGATGCAGATCGGCGAATACGCCAAGCGCTATCCCACCGAGCTCTCCGGCGGCCAGCAGCAGCGTGTCGCCATTGCCCGTGCCATCGTGTCCGAGCCCCGTCTGCTCCTGCTGGACGAGCCCCTTTCCAACCTGGACGCCAAGCTCCGCGTGGATATGCGCGCCGAGCTGAAGCGCCTGCACCATGAGACCGGCACCACCATCATCTACGTCACCCACGACCAGGTCGAGGCTCTGACCATGTCCACCCGCATCGCCCTGTTCCGTAAGGGCGAGCTGGTCCAGGTTGCCCCTCCCCTGGAGCTCTACGACAACCCCGTGAACCTCTACACCGCCGACTTCATCGGCAACCCCAGCATCAACTTCGTCAAGGGCACCGCCACGGTTGACGCCTCCGGTATGGTGACCGAGAGCTCCGTGGGTCAGATCAGCTTCGACCGGGCCGACATGACCCCCGAAGCGCCCCAGAGCGACAAGATCGATGTGACCCTGGGCATCCGCCCTGAGCAACTGACCATCAGCCGCACTCCCGATGACGAGCACCGCATCGAGGGCCACGTCTATTCCGGCATGCCCGCCGGCTCCGAGACCCTGGTCACCGTCCGGGTGGGCAGCGACCTGCTGACCGTCAAGGAGTTGGGCTCCACCCACTACAGCAGCGACGAAAAGGTCTATCTGGGCTTCAACCCCAAGAAGATCAACGTCTTTGACTCCACCACCGAGAACCTCATCAAATACTGCGTCTGACAACACAGAATAGGAGAATATCTGTTATGCTGACAACCGTTTTATTCGATATGGGCGGAACGCTGGAGGACATCTGGCACAACGAGGAGACCAAACAGAAGGCGTTACAGTGCGTGTGGGATACCCTGCGGGCCCACGGTCTGGATCCGGGAGTGGACTTCAGCCGTTTTCAGGAACTGGTCCTGGCGGGTATCCGGGAATACAAGACTTGGTGCGATCTGGAATTCCGGGAGAAAAAACCGGAGGAGATCTGGCCGGAATATTATTTGAAAGCGTTTAACTTCGACCGCAGGGCATTGACCGGCATCTGTGAAGAGCTGGCGAACATGTGGGAATGCACCTATTTCCACCGGGAGCTCCGGCCCGGGGTACGGGAAATGCTGGCCGGGTTGAAGGCGCGGGGCTACCACATCGGCGTGATCTCCAACAACGCGTCTCTCTACAACGTCTTTAATGTTCTGGAGGAATACGGTATCCGGGATTACATGGAGGATGTGGAGGTCTCCAGCATCACCGGCTACCGGAAGCCGCACCCTGAGATCTTCCGCATCTCCATGAAGCAAATGCGGGAGCGGGCAGAGAACTGCGTCTATGTGGGCGATACAATGTCCCGGGACGTCATCGGCTCCAAGGAATTTGGCTTTGGAAAGGCCGTCTATATCCAGTCGTTCCTCTCCGCGCAAAAGGATGTGGGCGTTTCCTCTTCCATCCAGCCGGACGTCATCATTCAGCGCATGGACGAGCTGGTCCTCTGGCTGGACAGCGTAAATCCGAAAATGGCCCCGAAATCATAACACGGCAATACAAGAAAGGAGAAACAGCATGAAAACTTATGATACTTTTATCATCGGTGAGCTCTGCATCGACGAGGTCGTGGGCTTTGACGGCACCAGTGAGTGGTCCATTGGCGGTGCTGTCGTGTATTCCTCCTATTCCGCACTGGCCGGCGGAAACCGCGTTGGTATTCTCATCAAGTCCAGCGCCAAAGACAAGATGATGCCCTACATCCTGCCCGTTCACAACAACGACATTTATTGGCGGGAGTCTGCCAGCGGCACTTCCTCCATCCGCAATGTGTTTCTGGACGAAAAGCGTGAGCGGCGGACCACCACGGCCCTGGCCCAGGGCTCGCAAATTAAAGCCGCGGAAATTCCGGATGACGTGCAGGCAAAGGTGTTCCACCTTGCAGGGCTGATGAATGGCGATTATGAAAACGCCATCATTCCCATGCTGGCCAAGCGGGGCAAGGTCGCTCTGGATATGCAGTGCTACCTGCGGACGCCGGACCCCGTGACCGGTGAAATGGTATACAGTGACTGGCCTTACAAGAAAGAGTTCTTCCCGTATATCACCTACCTGAAAACCGACGCCGCCGAGGCCGAGATCTTGACTGGTACCTCTGACCGCAGGGAGGCCGCCCGCCTGATGGTGGAATGGGGCGTGAAGGAGGCCCTCATTACCCACAACACCGAAGTGCTGGTCTATGACGGCAAGGACTATTACACCTGCCCACTGAAGCCCAGAGGTCTGGACGGCCGCACTGGCAGAGGCGACACCACGTTCTCCGCCTATATCACTGAGCGGGAGCGGGCGCCGATTACCCAGGCTCTGGAATATGCCTCCGCGCTGGTCTCCCTGAAGATGGAAACTCCGGGTCCGTTCAAGGGCAAGCGGGAGGATGTGGAAGCGTTTATCCGCCAGTATTACTGCTGAGAAACGTAGTCCCGGAAGATGAATGAACTGCACATCTTAAACGCAGGCCGTGCCGACTGCATCGTGATGCTGCTGGACACGCCACAGGAGCGGAAATGCGTTGTCCTGGATGCGGGAGGCTGCACTTATCAGGGGAAAATGCCGCTGCTGACCTTTCTGCGGAATAAAGATATCCGGGAAGTTGATCTGGCGATCCTGACACACCTGCATCAGGACCATTTCGGAGGTTTCCATCAGCTCATCGGCCAGATTCCCGTCAAGAAGCTACTGACTCCCTGCGGTGATCTGGTGTTCGACCAGCGGGTCTATCCGCTTTTCGGAGACCAGGAGTATTACCGGGAGTACCACCAAATCTTCTCTTTTCTAACGGACTGCAGGACAGAATTGTATTTTCCTGAAGACTATGCCGGAAATGCTTTTTTCTTTGGAGATTGCGTGCTGCAATGTTTATATGCCAAAAAATCCAAGGAAATGGAATCTGTCCTCTGTGCAAAGCTGCTCTGCGACTCCGGACTGAGCGATGACAAAATAGCGCAACTGCTGGAACGGCATAAGCAGGCCTGCAACGCGGACAGCAGCATCTGGGCTCTGCGGCGGGGCGAGGAGGTCATCGCGCTGTTGGGCGGTGACAGCACGGACCGGAATATGCAACTCGCTTTGGGCCGTGTCGGAACATTTCATCCCATGGTGCAAAAACTCTCCCATCACGGTCTCGGCGACATCTACTTCTCTGTGGAGACCCAAGCCCGTCTGAAGCCAGCGACGCTGGTGGTAAGCACCGACTCCACCCACTGCGATGAAACCGTGCAAGAACGGATGTCTGCCCTGTGTAAAGCCGGCAATTCAAAACTGCACTACACCTATAACGGCGATTTTTCACTGATCTTTTAAGATGCCAAGGTGATCTCTGCTGATCGTTCCAGATATATGAAGGCTTCTGTAGCCATCTTTTCTGTGCTTTATTGTCTCCCCAGTCGGTCATTCAATACTCCCATGATCGTTCATCAGTAGAGAGTAAGCGTTCAATAACCACTGCCTTGGCAAATCAGTAGAACCTGAGACAATGCTTCCTTGCTCGGTAGGCGGTGGATTATAAAGCGGTTACGGAAAATCCGAATGCTTTCTTACCATGGAGCGCAGCGATGCAGGCTACCTGCGCTGCAAAAATACTCCGACCACGAACGGGGGCCTCTGATGAGGCCCCCGGTTTTTGTGGATGGGTGGTTATTGAGCGCTTATCCCCAACCACTTTTTATGGAATTGTTAGTATAATAAAGAAAAACGGCTACCACACAAATCTTTCCCGCAGAAGTGTCCACCGTTAAGGGCGTCCCCCTAATCT
>SFNH01000139.1 GCA_004554205.1 Clostridium sp. | reverse complement strand
GATCTTCCCGGCAGACTGGTCAACCAACTGGTGATCGTAAGCCTTCAATGTGATTCTCATTACTTGACTTGCCATAAAAAAAGTCGCCTCCTTTTCGCACTTTTGTTTGAAGTACGACAAGCGGTGACTGTACACATCTCCGTGTGTGTCGCGTCGGACGCACACTGCGTTACTGCATTTACCTCGATACAGCTGTTAAATTGGTACAGTGACTTGTCGTCAGTTTCCTAACTTGACATTCGCTCCACGGAAAAACCTGCCGCTTAAAGCGGACAGCAACCTCACGCTTCATAGCTATCAATGTCACAGCCTAAGTATCTTAGCACAGATCATTTATAAATGCAAGCACTTTTTCGGTGTGTTCCCTCTTTGTATTTTATTTTGTACAATCCTTCCGATGTGACCGCAAACGCGCAGGCAGGAACCGCCTCTCCGCTCTGCGGAGAGTATCGGTTCCTGCCTGATGATCGTATCAGTCATCGTCGGTCGCACTCCAATCCGGCTCCTCGGGAGCGGTGTAGGTCCCGGTCGCCTCCTCATCGTCCTCCTTGAGCAGCGTCCCGCTGCTGCTGGTCTTGTATTTGACGCCGTTGCGGTCCCTGACCGTGCTGTTCTTTACAATGTGACCGGAGGTATTGACTACATAGTTTTTCTCCCCGCTTCCGGTCGGTATCGTAAATACCTCATATCTGCTCGAGGAATCCGCTTTCTGGAGCTTCCCCATATAGTACAGGCAGCTGTCATGGACTCCCGTATAGCCGCGCCCGGTCGAGGTGAAATAATACTGGCGCGCCTCATTGCCCTCTTTGATGTTGAATTTCCCGCTCAGCATACTGCTCTGTTCCCTGGTTCCAAAGTAATATGCCGTATAGCTGGTCTCCTCGCTGTCCGTATAGACCTTCTGAAGCCCATACACCGGAACGCCGTTCTCATCAAACAGGTACGAGTTGCCGTTGATCTTTACAATATCCTTTGTGGATGCGGTCCCTCTCGTCGGCCCCACCTTCGGAACGCCCTTGCTGTTGAAATAGAACCACACGACATCGTAATTATATCTGCTCGCGAGATGCTCCGGCGGTTCCGCGGAATACCAGCCCACGCGCACCTGCCCGTTTGAATCCACATAGCGGTAATCCTCAATCTGGTCGGAACTGTCGCCGTTCACACACACCCAGCCGGTCTGCATCGCCCCGTCTTCGCCCAGGCAGTAATTGATGCCATTGATCTTTGTAACCTTGGTGCCGTCGCCGTCATCCTTCGGAAGAGTCTTCTTGCCGTTTGTGCCGAAATAATACCAGTACTTCCCGTCATCCTCCGTCTCATACGGCCCCTGGGTGACGCTGTCGTTCACATTCTCATCCGGCGGGGCAAGCTTCTTCCAGCCCGTCACCATGGCGCCGTTTGAGTCGCAGTAATACATATTGTCCAGAATCCAGCCGGTCTGCATCGCTCCGGTATCGCCGAAATAATACCACTTATTGTCAATCTTCTCCCACTTGCCCTTCACGCACTTGCCGCTCTGGGAAAAGTAGTACCAGTCATAACCGGATTCCTTGTCCGCATTCGCAACCTTCAGCCATTTGTTTGAAGCCATCATGCCGTTGGAATCCACATAATAATTGTCGTTGTCGACCCACATGTTTACCGCCATGTAGCCGCTCCCGTCCAGATACCGCCAGGAGCCGTCCGCTCCCTGACGCCATGCATCCGTCACGCGGGTCCCGTTTGCATTATAGTACACCCAGCTTCCGCCCTCCTGCCTCCAGCCCGTATCCGCCATAGCGGGGATCCCGGCGGCTCCCAGGGCCATCACCGCCGCCAGGGCGAACGCTGCCAAACCGTATCTCTTCATATGAACGCTCCTTTACCTCAATTCCTTGGTATGTCTTATTCATATAATATCAATATATAGTAAATAATTCAACCGGATTTTACAAAAAATTCTTACAATTTTTGAAACGTTTTTTAACGCTTTTCGTACCATTGCCCGGTTATCATCATAGACATTCCGGGCGAATGCTGTTATAATAAAAAAAACGGGTTCTTGCCCGGAAAGGCTGGAAAATGTCATGTGGCTGGCAGACGGATGGAAGGATTATCAGGTGATCGACTGCTCCGGAGGGGAAAAGCTGGAGCGGTGGGGAGAGTATATACTTGTGCGGCCGGATCCGCAGGTGATCTGGGATACGCCGAGGTCTCACAAGGGCTGGCGCCAAAAAAACGGACATTACCACCGCAGCGCAAAGGGCGGCGGCGAGTGGGAGTTCTTTGACCTTCCAGAACAGTGGACGATCGGCTATAAGGGACTTACGTTCAATTTAAAGCCTTTCAGCTTCAAACACACCGGGCTCTTCCCGGAACAGGCCGTAAACTGGGACTGGTTTGGCGAAAAGATAAGGAATGCCGGACGCCCCGTGAGGGTACTGAACCTCTTTGCCTACACCGGAGGCGCAACGCTTGCCGCGGCGGCGGCAGGCGCGTCTGTCACGCATGTGGACGCCTCTAAGGGCATGGTCGGCTGGGCAAAGGAAAACGCGGCCTCCTCCGGTCTTTCAGACGCTCCGATCCGCTGGCTGGTGGATGACTGCGTAAAGTTTGTCGAGCGCGAGATTCGCCGGGGGAACCGCTACGACGCCATCATCATGGATCCGCCCTCCTACGGGCGCGGGCCGAAGGGCGAGATCTGGAAGATCGAGGATGCGATTCACCCGCTGGTGAGGCTGTGCGTACAGCTTCTCTCTGACGACCCGCTCTTCTTCCTTATTAATTCCTACACCACCGGCCTCGCCCCGGCAGTGCTCACCTACATGATGGCGTTAGAGATCATGCCGAAATTCGGCGGTCATGTGGAATCTCAGGAAATCGGACTCCCGGTTGTAGAGACCGGTCTCGCGCTGCCGTGCGGGGCATCGGGCAGATGGGCGAGATGATTCCCGGGACTTGACAACGATCAGGTGAAATAATCAAACAAAGAATATCACAGCGCAATATTCTGCGCCGCTTTTGCCTCGCGTCAAGCGACATTATACCACTGCAAAAGCGTGCACATCCAAAGCGGAGTGTTTTTGTTTCACAGGATGAACTTCCTATGAAACAAAAACGGCGACCGGGTCTGTTGACCCGGCCACATCTCAGCAATTATCCGTTTTTCCTTATCGGTATCTGTATCTCTGACAGCCAGTCTCTTTCATCATCTTTATTCCAGACCCCATCAATATAACTTTCCCGAATCTCACCGGCGATCGCATACCCGTTTTCCTCAATATACCTCAGAACTGTTTCATATGACTCCGAAAATAAATTATAGGAGCCTTTGTGAAAAATACATGCCGCCTGTATTTCACCCTTCGCCTTTCCGGCGCCCTTTCTTTTTGATAACTAAATTTTAGCATATTTAAACTATGCTGTCAATAGGTATTTTAAATTTTTTTTATTTTTTCATTCGCTCCAACTCTTTTTCTACGCAGTCCTGAATGAATGCTGATAGCTTCATATTTTTAAACTTTGCTGCGGCTTCATACTCTGCTTTTTTGCCTTTTATAGCCATAACTGTAATCCTATCATATTTTTCTTTTTGATATTTATTTACATATGCGATTGCGTCTTCTTTCTTTGCGTATGCCACTTTCAACACCTCCTTGTTACAAAAATAGCATAGTTAAACTATTTTGTCAAGCTAACAGGAATAACGGCGGCAAGTTATCCACATTTTCACATAGTAAAAGTGCACAAAAAGAACCCGGGGAGAGATCCCCGGGCCTTTTTTATAGTATTTTTTCTGCTAGAGTCAACCGAAACGCAAAAGCCACGAACCCGCTATATATAAGCGGTCCGAGCGTGTTCGGATAAGACACATTTAGTGGAGCTGAGGGGAATCGAACCCACCAAACACAAAGCATTTACAATATTAAACTGGTATCGTGTTGCATTTCGTGTTGCATAGATCCCACACGTCACTGCTCTCATCGTATCATGTCTACTCCGCAACCCAAATCTCCATGGCGCCGTTCTCCCGGCTGTGCCAGCACGCGCCCTCAAGCGGACCGTCTGCGGTGTTGTCAAGGAAATACCAGTCCCCCGAGCCGTCCGCCGGATCGCATACCTTTCCGTCCCACCTGTGCCATCCGGTGCACAGATAGCCGTCCGGGTTAAACAGATACCAGTGATGGTTGATCAAGAGCCACTCATTCGCCGGATAGCTGCCGTCCTCGCGCCGATACCACCAGCCGCGCGGCGTCTTGATCCAGCCGACCCGCTCCTCATTCGGCACCCAAGTGCGCATGAACTCCTCCGGGCTCGTGTACA
>SFNH01000138.1 GCA_004554205.1 Clostridium sp. | reverse complement strand
CAGCTCAAGGCTCTGCAGTATGCCGACGAATACGGATATAACAACAGCGGCAAGCACCTGGTCGGTTCGATGGTACCGGAGCTGGAGGTGTCTGATAAATGAGAAAACCATGGCCTCAGGAAGTCAACGACTGGCTCGCCGAGAATGTACCAGGAAGAACAACCCGAGAAGTCACTGGGTTGATCAACTGCCAGGGCTTCGACAAGCGCTACGGCATGACATTCACGGAGAATATGGTCAAAGGAGCAAAGAACCGGCTCCATATTAAAAGCGGGACACCTGGAGGACTGCCGAAAGGCAGCTCTCTCCTCTACCCGGAAGGTATGGAGGCTTATGTGCGAAGCATTGCAGCAGGAAGAAAGACGGACGAGATCGCCAGGATGGTTTCCGAGCACTTCGGGATCGAGTTCACTTCCAGACAATGCCGGGCATACAAGAAAAACCATGACATCCAGAGTGGCGCCGATTGCCGATTTGTAAAAGGCCAGGAACCACCGAACAAAGGCAAGCCCATGACGCCGGAACAATATGAGAAAGCCAGACCGACAATGTTCAAAAAGGGAAACATCCCAGCCAATCACATGAATGTCGGCGACATATCCAGGACAACGGACGGCTACCTGATCAAAAAGGTACAAGAAGATGGAATACAGCGCGAGCGATGGGCTTTTCTGCATCGGCTCGTCTGGGAAGAACACAACGGACCAATTCCTGAGGGGAAAATGGTCTCTTTCCTGGATGGAAACAAAGACAACTGCGACATAAACAATCTTGTACTGGTTGACAATGAGATCAATCTGGAGCTCAACCGGAGCGATCTGAGGAGTGAACACGCAGAGATCACAGAAGTCGGCGTCGCTATTGCAACACTCAAGGTCGCAACCAGGAGCAGGAAGAAACGGAGAAAAAAATGAAAGCAATCACAAGCTTGAAAATATCCGCTCCATCTATCCGATCAAAGCATCAGGAAAGCAAGGACTCTGGAACATACCGGACGAAATAATGGCGGAAGCGGTTGAAAATTAAGGAGGTACGACATGAAAAACATGATTTATATTTGTTCGCCGTTCCGAGGGAATGGCAAGGTAAGCAAAACGGAAAACATCCGCAGAGCGCGACAGTATTGCGAGATCGTAGCAAGACTCCACCCGGAGCTCATGCCGATCGCACCGCATTTATACTTCCCACAATTCATGGACGACCGAGATCCGGATTGCAGAGCCTACGGACTGGCCAAAGGCATCGAGCTCCTGGATCTATGCGATACCATCGCGGTCGAAGGCCTGGGAGTAATGGAGCCAAGCAAAGGCATGGCCAGGGAAATCGAATACGCAAAGAGCCACGGCATCAAGATCGTGGATATTGAATACTTCACAAGACCGAAGGCAGCAAAAGACGCTGCAGACAGCGCAGCAGCTCCGACGCTAATGCCGGCAACATAGGCGGCGCGCATGGGATACAAGATCAAGGAGGTACTACATGGCAGCAAAAGGGAAAAACCGGGAAGGCTACCCGGATCCGACAGCAAGCGAGGCCATCGGAAAGGTGACCAACTATGAAAGAAGGATAAAAGGTAGACAGTCAAGGATTGCCGGGGATCACTTCGAGAGCATGATCCAGGCTTCTCTCGACTTTTACCGAGATCTAAACCTGGCATACATAGAAAAGACGCCGGAACCGATGAAACCGATCCGGCCAATAGGAGCCGGACGCTTCGAGGCGTGCTACACAAAAAGCGGACAGCCGGACTTCAAAGGAACACTCACTGGAGGTCGCTCGATCGTATTCGAGGCAAAACACACAGACGGCGACCGGATCGAATCAAGCAGACTCACCGAAGAACAGATCAAGGCCCTGGAGACACACTACCAGCTCGGCGCTGCTGCTTTTGTTGTTGTGAGCATCGGGCTCCAGGACTTTTACCGGATCCCCTGGGAAGTATGGAGAGACATGGAAAAGATATACGGACACAAGCACATGAAGCTGGCCGAGCTGGAGCCCTACCGGGTGCAGTATATAGCCGGAGTGCTCAAACTGCTGGAAGGCGTGGAGCTCGACGCTCCAGACAAAGAACAGAAAGGAGATCAAACAAATGAATGACGCATTATTGAGCAGCAAAAAGCTGGACTGGTGCACTCCGGCTGACTTTTTCAAGGAGCTGGATCAAGAGTTCCATTTTGACCTCGATCCGGCAGCAACCGCAAAGAGCGCCAAGTGCGCGAAATATTTCACTCCGGCCGACGACGGCCTGAAAGCCGACTGGGGTGGGTGCTGCGTGTTCTGCAATCCTCCATACGGACGGCAGATCGGCGAGTGGGTACGCAAGGGATACGAGGAAAGCCAAAAGCCCGGTACCGTCGTTGTTATGCTCATACCGGCCAGAACGGACACGGCATATTTTCACGACTATGTATTCCACGGGAAAGCCGACGAGGTGCGCTTCCTGCGCGGGCGGCTCACATTCACGGACGAGGACGGCAACCCGACCACAGACGCAAAGGGGCGGGCCTGCTCTGCTCCCTTCCCCTCTGCCGTCGTTATCTGGCGCAGCCCGGACAAGGGCCAGAGCCTCCGGGATATGGTGCTGGATCTGATAAAGGACGAGCCCATGACCGCGAACGAGATCGCGACCACACTCTCCGACCGGGGGCAGCAGGTGAGCCGCAGCGACGTGGGCCCGATCCTCACCAAAGCGCAGGCAGCAGGCAAAGCAAAGAACGCCGGAAAGCGAGTGTGCAGCGTGACGGGACGCTCCGAAATCGTCTGGACGGCAGAAAGCGAGGGATAATATGGCGATCTATCTCGGAAACCTGAGCGCCGCACAAATGGCGAACCGTCTCGGCATGAAACTGAGCCCGGAGGAACTGGAAAAGCTGGAGGCTATGAGGGAGCAAACATGTGACAAAATCAACGGCCGCCCGGTGTGGCATTGTTATGACGTTCCCTTCGTGATAGCCTGCGGCACCTACGACGCCTGCGTGGCCGTCCGGGACATATTACAACCGCATGTAGCAGAAATGCGCGGATCCGTCGAGATCGCACTGGCGCAGGAAGCGAGGGGCAAATGAAAACAATCACAGTATGGCAGCCATGGGCCGGAGCTCTGGCTGCCGGTATCAAAGAAAACGAGACGCGAAGCTGGGCCACAAAATACCGGGGCCCGATCGCGATCCACGCAGCCATGCGGGAAGTGTTCGACGGGCTGGCGCTAATCCCGGTACCGACGGCACTCAAAATCAAAGAGGCGCTGCGCTGCGAGTGGGCCGACATGCCGAGGGGCGCGATCATAGCCACCGGCGAGCTCGTGGACTGTATCAAGATCACGCCAGAGTTCGTCGCCACGCTCTCCCCTGATGAGCTGTCGCTCGGTGACTATACGCTGGGCCGGTATGCGTGGAAGCTGGAAAACGTCAAGAGGCTGCCGGAGCCGATACCCACGAAGGGAAAGCAGGGGCTCTGGAGCTGGGAGGCGCTTCTGCTGAGGCATAAAGGCCGCGACAGCTGGGATCGCCCGGTTTACGAGGACGAAACCGGGAAGCTCTGGAAAGACGTTGAGCCAAGGGCTGACCGGGGGCCGAAATTGTGCAGCGCTCTGTATAATGCCTTCGACGGCGAGCCGGACACTCCCATGGAGTACATGAGTAAATACAAGGGCGTGCCGGTGGTATTCCTGCCGGAGCGCGACACATGGACATGGTAAGGAGGACACTATGAAAAACGAGAGAAAGCTCTGCCCCTTCAAGAAAGAGATCGGGCAAAGATATGGACGGGAGAAGGACGGCAAGCTGGGCCATTTTGTGAAGGAACGCCTTGGATATTGTGCCGGGGACAAGTGCATGGCATACCAGAACGGCCGCTGCCTGAGACTCACCGGCAAGGAGCTGAAACAATGAGCGCCGGGGCCGCGATCCTGATCGTGCTCGCCTGCGTTGTGCTGCTGCCCGTAGTGGTGCCGTTCATATTCCTGCTCTGCCTCGTGTTCGGGACGGAGTTCAGAAACGGAGAGTTCCACGAGTGTGTCGGCTGCCGAGGTGGCGAGCTCAAAGAGTGCCCCGGCTGCCGGTGTAACCCGGAATACTGGGACGGCATGACCTACACCGGGCCAAGCCGCCGGGAGCTGAAACGACTCAGAAAGGAGCAAAGGGAAAATGAATGTATGCACATGTAAGAGCTGCGGCGCTCCGATCGTCTGGATCAAGACACCGGACGGGAAGGCCATGCCGTGCGATCCGGCGCCGGTCTACTACAAGGCAGCGCCCGGCGGGAAGGACAAGATCGTCACCACCCGGGGCGAGGTCGTAAACTGCGAGATCGTGCCCA
>SFNH01000029.1 GCA_004554205.1 Clostridium sp. | reverse complement strand
TCCTGGAGGACTTTTGCGGACTGGACGGGGCATTGGCGAAGCCAATGACATGAAATAGGCCGAAGGCCTATGAATGACCGCGGTTTGTTAAGAACGGATAAAATTCAATATGCGGTTTTGAGGGTATATGTAACCTCAGAGATAAGCGCGAGTGGCTCAGTTGGTGGAGTACGACCTTGCCAAGGTCGGGGTCGCGGGTTCGAGTCCCGTCTCGCGCTCTATACAGGCAAAAAGGATAAGCGAACAGCTTATCTTTTTTGCTTTTTCTCTTTCAAAACATATATTTTACAAATCCCCATATTTGCTGTATACTGAGATTAGACAAAATACAAACGAAATGGAGATTGGAAGTGGACGGAATCATAAAACTGATCGGCTTCCTCTGTAATCTGCTGTGGGGGGATCTGATCACATTTCGACTGCCGGGAGGCGGGAGCCTGGGATTGCCGCTTCTGGTGATTCTGCTGATCCCGACCGGCATTTATTTTACGATCAGGACAAGGCTTTTGCCGGTGCGTCTTTTTCCGGAAATGATCCGGGTGACGCTTGAGAAAAACGGGGGTGGAAACGATGCGATTTCCGGTCTGCAGTCGCTGATGGTCTCAACGGCCACCAGAGTCGGCATGGGAAACCTTGTCGGCGTTGTAGCCGCCGTGTCCGCCGGAGGCGCGGGGGCGGTGTTCTGGATGTGGCTGATGGCGCTTGTCGGCGCTTCAACGGCGTTTGTCGAGGCAGTCCTGGCGCAGCTTCACAAGCAGAAGGATCCTCTGTACGGGGGCTACCGCGGAGGCCCGGCATACTATATCCATGATTTTGTTGCGGAAAGGACGCATGGCGGGCGCGAGCGCCGATACTGCCTGACAGCGCTTCTCTTTGCGGTTTCCGCGCTGATCTGCTGGTGCGGGATCAGCCAGGTGATCGGAAACTCCGTGTCCTCCGCGTTTGAAAATGCCTTTGATGTCCCGCCGCTCTATTCAACGCTCCTGCTGGTAGCCGTTTCCGCGGTGATCGTACTCCGAAAAGATGCCACGGTGAAGGTGCTGGACGTTGTTGTGCCGGTCATGGCAGGGTGTTACCTGTGCATCACCATTTTTATCATCCTGAAAAATGCCGGACAGCTTCCGTCAGTCTTTGCTCGAATCTTTATGGAAGCATTTGGTCTGCGCCAGGCAGTCGCGGGAGGCTTCGGCGCGGTTTTGATGAACGGAGTGAAGCGCGGGCTGTTTTCCAATGAAGCAGGCTCCGGCTCCGCGCCGTGTTCCGCTGCCGCGGCCAGGACGGATCAGCCGGCGAAGATCGGTCTGACGCAGGCGTTCGGCGTATTTATTGATACGATCGTGATCTGTAGCTGTACCGCTATGATCATGCTGCTCGCGCCGGAGGAACAGCTAAGCGGTCTTACGGGAATGAGCCTGCTCCAGACGGCCATGAGGTATCACCTTGGAGAGTTCGGCGTGATTTTTGTGGTCGTGATCCTGTGGCTGTTCAGCTTTTCCACATTCATCGGCATTCTGTTTTATGCCCGTTCCAATGTGGCGTACCTGTTTGGGGATAACTGGGCGTCCCAGACCGCCTACAAGGTGCTGGCGCTGGCGATGCTCTTTGTCGGAGGGCTCGCGGCGTATACCTTTGTCTGGGATCTGAGCGATGTGGGAATCGGGCTTATGACAATTTTTAATCTCGCGGTGATCGTTCCGGGGGCAGGTCCGGCGCTGCAGGCGCTAAAGGAATATGAGACGATGAGGAAAGAGAACATACGTTCATAGGTGAGGAGGGAACAATTATGAAAAGAAAAAATCTTATTTTTGCTGTGATTTGCACCGTGATGGCATTTTCGCTCGCGGCTTGCGGCAAGGCAGACAAAGACGTTGCCGGTATGCAGATACCGAACCCGTTTGTGGACTGCGCTACGATGGAGGAGGCGGCGAAGCTCGCGGGATTTAACATGACAGCGCCGGAAAAGGTGGACGGATTTGATGAGAAGAGTATCAGCGTGATCGAAAATGAACTGTTTCAGGTAGTATTTCGGAATGATGAGGACGGGAACGAGGAGGAGATCTGCATTCGCAAGGGGACGGATGACCGCGACATCAGCGGCGATTACAATGATTACGATGAGGTGGAAACGGTGGATGTCGGGAATGCTTCCGTCACGATGAAGGGCAGGGACGGGAAGATCATGGTCGCTTCCTGGAGAGCGGACGGTCACAGCTATTCCATCACTTCCACGGGGATCAGCCCGGAGCGCATGGCGGGGCTGATCGGGGAGGTTCGCTAGTGGAGTCTGCGAATATCAGACATGGATGCGGCGGTGTGGGGGAAGACTTCGCAAGCTCACAGGATTTACTATGAAAGTCCCGGACAGTGGCTGTGTGGAGCGGCATGCTTGCATGGCGAAAAACACAGACATTGGACGGGCAAGCCGGTATGAGCAAAAAAGCCACAGGAGTGAAACGACTGGGGCGATTTGCGAATACTGGCGGCGATTGCGGGAGTGCGAAGCACGGAGCAATCGACTTTCATGTATGGTGGTGTCTGCGTCAGCAGACATAGCTGTTTAGAAAGGATCACCTCAGTGCATTATATGACGCGGCTGTGGGATTATGTATGCGGAGAGGGTGATAAAAAAGGGGGCGAGCACGCATATGTATATCGAGCACGTTGCGATGTATGCAAACGATCTTGAGAAGGCGCGCGACTTTTTCGTCCGCTACTTCCACGCGGCATCCAATGACGGATATCATAATAAAAGTACAGGCTTTCGCTCATATTTTCTGACGTTTGAGGGCGGCGCAAGGCTGGAGATCATGAATAAGCCTGGAATCACGGATTCCGCCGGAGAGCCCGCCGGGACGGGCTATGCCCACGTGGCGTTTTCGGTGGGAAGCCGGGAAGCAGTTGACAGCCTTACAGCCCGCCTGCGCCGAGACGGCTATGAGGTGACCGGCGGGCCGCGCGTGACCGGCGACGGTTACTATGAGAGCTCAATTGTGGGGGTCGAGGGAAATCTCATAGAAATAACCGCTTAAGCGGTGGAGACGCGCTTTCCAGCGCTTTCCAGTAGCATTTCCTGTTTTTGTGTGGTATCATACTTTTGTAACAGATATGTAATATTTATGTAACAAAAGGAGGACTTACCATGAAGAGACAGATGATTCGCGTATTGACAGCAACAGCGGCAATGACCCTTGTGGCAGCACAGCCGGCGATGGCGGGGACCTTGTCCGGCTCCAATAAATCGTGTAAAGTAGTCCTTGGAGTGATGCAGGGAGGCAGCTCCTGCAATCTGGGGCAGCTTGGCAGCCTCGGCCAGTCATGCAAGCCGAGCCAGTCATGCAAGCCAAGCCAGTCATGCAAGCCGAGCCAGTCATGCAAGCCGAGCCAGTCATGCAAGCCGAGCCAGTCATGCAAGCCGAGCCAGTCATGCAAGCCGGGCCAGTCATGCAGACCGAGCCAGTCATGCAATTCTAAGTTCATTATCCGCTAAAACAAAGATGTGCGTCAGGGGCAGAGAAAAATATCTCTGCCCCTTTTTATTGTGGGAAAAATATGGTATATATATAGGTGTACGGCGTGCGCCGTCGTTTAAAATTCAAAAAGGGAGAGTAGTTCATTATGAAGCAGCGAGAGACCTTTCAGTCCAGGCTGGGCTTTTTGTTACTGTCAGCGGGGTGTGCCATCGGCATCGGAAACGTGTGGCGTTTTCCCTATGTGGTGGGAGAAAACGGAGGCGGGATCTTTGTGCTGTTCTATCTTTTGTTCCTGGCAATCATGGGCGTGCCGGTGCTCTCGATGGAGTTTGCTGTGGGACGCGCCAGCAAAAAAAGTCCGGTAAAGGCATACCAGGAATTGGAGAAGCCAGGAAGCAAATGGCATCTGCACGGCTATGTGGCGCTTCTCGGGAATTACCTGCTGATGATGTTCTACACCACGGTCGCGGGTTGGATGCTGTGCTATTTTTATGGATTTCTTACCGGGAAATTTGCCGGGAAAAGCGCCGAGGGCGTTCAGGCGGCGTTTGGCGAGATGCTCGCGAACCCAGGCGTCAACATTTTCTGGATGGCGCTCGTTGTCGTGCTTGGTATCCTTATCTGCTCCATGGGACTGCAAAAGGGCGTGGAGCGTATCACAAAATGGATGATGATGGGCCTTTTAAGCCTGATGCTCGTGCTGGCGCTTCACGGGCTGTTTCTTGAAAATGCGGCGGAGGGTCTGAAGTTCTATCTGCTCCCTGACTTCTCAAAGCTGCGCGAGGTCGGGATCGTGAAAGTCATCGTGGCTGCGATGAACCAGTCCTTTTTCACCCTGAGCCTCGGAATCGGCGCGATGGCGATCTTCGGGAGCTATCTTAAGAAGGATAACACGCTTCTCGGCGAGGCGGTCAATGTGGCGGTCTTAGATACCTTTGTGGCAGTCACGGCGGGGCTGATCATTTTCCCCGCATGCTTCTCGTTCGGCGTGAATCCGGACAGCGGACCGAGCCTTATCTTCATAACGCTGCCGAATGTCTTTCTCTCGATGATAGGCGGGCGCGTGTGGGGAAGCCTGTTTTTCCTGTTCATGTCGTTTGCCGCCTTCTCCACGGTGATTGCCGTGTTTGAGAATATCATTGCCTGCGATATGGAGCTCTTTTCTATCAGCAGGAAGCAGTCGGCATGGCTGAATATGGCGCTGCTTATTGTCCTGTCCCTGCCATGTGCGCTGGGCTTCAATGTGTTAAGCGGATTTGCGCCTCTCGGCGCGGGCTCGACGGTTCTTGACCTGGAGGATTTCATTGTGAGCAACCTCCTTCTCCCCCTAGGCTCGCTTGTTTACCTTGTGTTCTGTACCTGGAAATTCGGCTGGGGCTTTGAGAAGTATCAGGCGGAGGCGAATGAGGGAGCGGGACTTAAGGTGCCGGGCTTCCTGCGCGGCTATGTGACATTCGTTCTGCCGGTGATGATCATTTTACTGTTTTTGCAGGGAATCTGGGATAAATTTGTTGTATAGAGAGGATGGAAAACAATGATAAAATGCTGTATTTTTGACCTGGACGGAACGCTCCTTAATACGCTTGAGGCGCTCACTCATACCACAAATCTGATGCTCTCGCGTTTCGGCTATCCGCCGGTGGATGAAGCGCATATAAAGATGTTTGTGGGGGACGGCTACAAGCTTTTGGTGGAGCGCGCGCTGAAATACAGCGGGGATGACTCCCTCGCACATTATGGCGAGGCTCTCACCGTGTATATGGAGCTGTTTGCGGAGCATTGTATGTACCATGTACGCCCTTATGACGGGATTCTTAAGCTGCTTGAGACGCTTAAAGATAAGGGGATTCGGATTGCAGTGCTCTCGAATAAGCCCCATGCGCGCACCGTGGAGAATATCGAGACCGTGTTTGGAGCGGGCTATTTTGATTATGTGGCGGGCGAGCAGCCGGGTATCCCGCGAAAGCCGGACCCGGCGGGTGTGTACCGGATCCTTGAGGCGTTTGACGTAAAGCCGGAGGAATGCCTGTATTTCGGAGATACCAATACAGATATGAAAACCGGGCTTGCGGCGGGGCTTACGACGGTGGGCGTCACCTGGGGATTTCGCGGGAGGGAGGAGCTTGAGTCTTTCCATCCCCAGTATGTGATCGACCATCCGGGGGAAGTGTGTAAAATCCTGCCACAATCCTTACGCATTCTTACGAAATGCTGACTTCGCTTGACCCTGGAACTGTTCGAGGGTGTAAGGTGAACAGGCAGGCGGGAAGCAAAGGCTCACCCGCCCGGACACAGGAAGTAAGTGTGCGAAAGGAGAAATGCAGTAATGAAGAAACAGACAAAAAGAACTTTGATTCCCTGCGTTGCAGCGGCATTTACCATAGGGGCGTCCATGATGTCGTTTGCAGCCACCGGCTGGCAGATGGAGGGAGACACCTGGCACTATTATGATTCCCACGGCGACCGCGTCACCGACAGTTGGAAGAAATCCGGCAATAACTGGTACTGGCTGGACGAGAACGGCGATATGGCAGTCGATCGTCTCATCGAGGACGGCGAGGATCATTACTATGTCGATGAAAACGGCGTCATGGTCGCAAACAGATGGCTGGAGAGGGAAAATGACGACGACAGCGAGGATGCCGCACAGACCTGCTGGTATTATTTCGGGCAGAACGGAAAGGCCTACAAGGCTCCGTCTACGGACAAGACGACGTTTAAGAGCATTAAGAAGGCTGACGGGACTACAGAGAAATACGCGTTTGATTCCGAGGGAAGAATGCTGTACGGCTGGGTCAATGAGCAGTCCGAGCGGCAGACCGGCGAGGACGCGTGGAAGAACGGCGTCTACTACATGGGCGACGCGGACGATGGCTCCCTGCGCGTGAGCGAGTGGGCACAGATCGAGGTGGAGGACGACGAGCAGGAGGACGAGGAGTTCAAGGGCTGGTACTGGTTCTACTTCGGCTCCAACGGAAAGAAAGCCGCTGATGTCAAGAAGACCATCAACGGAAAGAAGTACCGTTTCGGGGAAAACGGGAACGCGATCTTTAACTGGTACGAGATTGCCACTGACGCGGATCAGTCCGCCCCGGGCAATATGTTCTACAGCAGACCTGAGGATAGCTGGCTGTCCGAGGGCTGGTTTAAGACCGTACCGGGTGAGTCGGTCGATCCGGAGGGCTACAGCGACGGCGAGGCCTGCTGGTTCTACGGCCTTAAGGGAGGCGAGATCGTAAAGAGCCAGATCAAGAAGATCGGCGGTTACTATTACGCGTTTGACCAGTACGGAAAGATGCTGTCAGGACTTTACAAGATGAGCGTTAATGACAATGAGATCACGGACTACCACAAGATTGAGAGTCTTGACGAGCTTCCGACCGGGGACGAGGCGTACGCGGTATATTACTTCGGAGGCAATTCCAAGGAGGGCGCGATGAAGACCGGAAAGGCGACGATTGACCTTGACGGCGAAAAGTACACCTTTGAATTCCACAAATCCGGCTCCGAGCGCGGCCAGGGTTATCATGGAATCCAGAGCGGTTCTATCTATGATCACGGAAGGCTGCTTAAGGCGGATCGCGATGAAAAGCTTGCTGTCGTTAATGTGGACGGCGAGGATTACCTGATCAACACAGCGGGAAACATTCAGAAGAATAAGAAGAATGTAAAGGATGCGGACGATACCTACTACTGCACTGACGCAAGCGGCGTTGTGACATACAGAGGAACCGAGAAGTGGACTGCCGATAAGAACTGATTGAAACGATAACAGAATTAAATTAAAAAAAGCTGCCGTAAATCGCATGATTCGCGGCAGCTTTTGTATGCGCGTAACTGAAAAGTTACTGAGGCGTTACGAGCGGAAGATAGAGCTGTAAGTAATAGGCCTGCTCGCCGCCTGCCATCCCCTGAAGCGTGAAGGTGCAGTAGAGCTGGTGAGAGACTGTAAGCCCCTGCTCCTTTGCCCATTCGACCATCGGCTCTATGTCCTTTGCCGAGGGAATGCGGCTGGTCGAGAGCCGGAAGGCGGACACGCATGGGGAAGAGCGATTGAGGCTCGACGAATATTCCGGGAAGTCGTAATCCACAAATTTCTTTACATCCTGCTTCAGCACGAGCTGGGAGTTTTTATAGTCGATGCACATGGCATTCTGGCTTTGCTTCCAGGTGTATTCATCAAACACATACATCATGTCGAGGCCGGAATATTCCCTTGAATACTGAAAATACAGAGGAATGCTGTCCCGGATATCCGTGTGCGAGTCAATGACATATGTCTTCGGAAATTCCATGACAGCGATCCGGTCTAAATGGCTGCGGATATTCTCGCAGTCCTCGCGGGCCATTTTCAGCCTCGCCACGGTCTGCCTGTGACGCCTGATCTCAAGCTCCTCCTCTTTTAATCTCTGTTCCAGGATGCCGGACAGCCGCGCTATAGAGCTGTCGCCGTCCCAAAGATCAGCAATCTCCCCGAGCCCGATATCCATCTTTCTCTGATACATGATGCCCACCAGACGAGAGATGTCCTCGTCGGTATAGTAGCGGTAGCCGTTGTCTCCCTTTTCGGAGGAGAGGATACCAAGCTTTTCGTAGTGGCGCAGGGTGTCTCTGCTCATGCCGATCAGATTGGCTACGTCGCCGATGAGATATTTTGTCTGTTCCATCTGATACTACCTCCAAAAAATACTGCTCTTAATGGTATAACAACGCGGCGAACGAAAATCAATGCAAGTAAGGAAAATGTAATGATATGTAAGATTCATTAAAATTTGATGGCTTTTCTTTACGGGAATAATGTGCTATACTATCCGGGTAAAAAAGACAGGGATTGCATGAGGTTCGTTTCAGACAGGAAAAATGAGGAAAAGAATGAAAAATATCCCGGCGCTGTTTCTGCTGCCGCTTATTGCGGCGCTGCTTCTTGGCGGCTGTAACGCGGGTAACGCGCAGGGCCGGCCGGAGAATGACGGGAAGCGGTTAAAGGTAGTCACCACGCTGTTTCCCTACTACGATTTTGTGAGGCAGGTGGCGGGGGATAAGGTGGATCTTAAGCTGGTGCTGCCTGCCGGTATGGACAGCCACTCCTTTGAGCCGACGCCCGCGGACATGCGCATGATCCAGGATGCGGATGTTCTGATCCGCAACGGCGGAGCGATGGAGCACTGGCTTGATGAGGCGCTTTGTGCGCTCGACACGCGGGGGATGACGGTTGTCACGATGCTTGATTTTGTGGACACGCTCCGCGAGGAGCAGGTGGAGGGCATGGAGGAAGAGCACGGTCATGACCACGCCGGGCATAAATCGTATGTGGATTACGACGGACATGAGGTCGAGATCGAGTATGACGAGCATATCTGGACGTCGCCGGTGGGCGCGATGAAGCTTGTGGAGGCCATCAGGGATACGCTCACACAGGCGGACCCGGAAAACGCCCGCGCGTACCGGGCGGGGGCGGAGAGCTTTCTAAAAGAGCTCGCGGACATCGACGCGGGATTTCGCGAGGTCTGCGCGGAGCGCAGGCGCAACATGATCATCGTGGCGGATAAATTTCCGTTCCGGTATCTCGCGGAGGAGTACGGGCTTGATTACCGCGCCGCATTCTCCGGATGCAGCACTGACACGGAGCCGAGCGCGAAGACGATCGCGTACCTGATCGACAAGGTGAAGGAGAAGAATATCCCGGCTGTGTATTATTTAGAGCTCAGCAGCCACAGGGTGGCACAGATCATCGGTGAGGAGACCGGGGCGAAGCCGCTCCTTCTGCATTCCTGCCACAATGTCACCCGCGCCCAGTTTGACAGCGGCATCACCTACGCCGCTCTGATGCGTCAGAATATAGAGAATCTGAGAAAAGGGATTGCCGAATGAGACCAATTATCACTTGTGAACACGTAGATTTTGGATATGAGAACCACGACGCGGTGATTGACTTGAATCTTGAGATCTATCCCGGCGACTACCTCTGCGTGGTGGGGGAGAATGGCTCCGGCAAGAGCACGCTTATCAAGGGGCTCCTCGGCCTCTTAAAGCCCACCGCCGGGGCGCTCACCGTCTCGGAGGAGCTTAAGAAAAGCGGCATCGGGTATCTTCCCCAGCAGACCGCGGCGCAGAAGGATTTTCCCGCGACGGTCCGCGAGGTGGTGCTCTCCGGCACGTTAAACCGCAGGGGAAACCGCCCGTTTTATTCGGCCGCGGAGCGGATGATGGCGGCGCGCAGCATGGAGCGCATGGGCGTGGCGGACTTAAAGGCAAAGTGCTATCGGGAGCTCTCCGGGGGCCAGAAACAGCGTGTGCTCATCGCGCGCGCACTGTGCGCGACCGAGCAGCTTCTGATCCTGGATGAGCCGATCACGGGATTAGATCCGTCGGCGATCCAGGATTTCTATCACATGATCCGCGGGCTGAACAAAAAGGACGGCATCACGATCATCATGGTGTCCCACGATATCCGCAATGTGCTCACCCAGGCGGACAGGATCCTGCATATGCAGCAGCGCGCACTGTTTTTCGGAAGCGTCTCGGAGTACAGGGCGAGCGCGGCGGGAAAGAGCTTTCTGGGAGGTGATGAGGCGTGAGCATGATCTCGGAGATGTTATCCTACCCCTTTGTGGTGCGCGCCGTTTTGGGCGGCGCCCTGGTATCGCTGTGTGCGGCGCTTCTCGGCGTCAGTCTGGTGTTAAAGCGCTATTCCATGATCGGCGACGGATTGTCCCATGTCTCTTTCGGCGCGCTCTCCATCGCGCTCGCCGTGGGCTGGTCTCCGCTTAAGGTCTCCATCCCCCTCGTGACCCTGGCGGCATTTTTCCTGCTTCGGATCACGGAAAACGGCAGGATAAAAAGTGACGCCGCGATCGCCATGATCTCGGCGAGCGCCCTCGCCGTCGGCATCATTGTGACGTCGCTTTCGACGGGCATGACGACGGATGTGAGCAGCTATATGTTTGGGAGTATTCTCGCCATGAGCAGGGAGGATGTCCTGTTTGCGGCAGCGCTGTCGGCGGTGGTTTTATGCCTGTTTGTGTTCAGCTACAACAAGATGTTTGCCGTGACCTTCGATGAGAATTTTGCCAGGGCGACCGGGGTGAAGGTGGAGTTTTACAACGTGCTGATCGCGGTTCTCACGGCGGTGACGATCGTGCTCGGCATGCGCATGATGGGGGCGATGCTGATCTCGAGCCTGATCATTTTCCCGGCGCTGACCGCCATGCGGATATTTAAGAGTTTCCGCGGTGTGGTGATCTGTTCCGGCGTGCTCTCGGTGGTGTGCTTTCTCATCGGGATCGTCTTATCATACGGACTCTCGACGCCCGCGGGCGCGAGTGTGGTTCTCGTAAATCTGACGGCGTTTTTGCTGTTTACGGCGGTGCGGGCAGCCCTGGGGAAAATGGACTGAAGAAAGGAGGGTGTGGGTATGAATTTCATTACGGACAAGCTGTATCAGGTTCGGAGCCACCTGACGCAGACGCAGTTTATCGCCTACGGGTTTATCGGGATCATCCTGACGGGGACGTTTCTTCTCATGCTGCCGGTTTCCAGCAGGAGTGGGGAGGTAAGCCCCTTTCTCAACTGCCTCTTTACGGCGACCAGCGCCTCCTGCGTGACGGGGCTTGTGGTCTATGATACCTGGAGCCACTGGTCGGTATTCGGCCAGCTTGTGATCCTTGCGCTGATTCAGATCGGCGGTCTCGGGTTTATCACGATCGGCGTCTTTCTCTCAATCGTGCTGCGCAGGAAGATCGGCCTTAAGGAGCGGGGGCTTATGCAGGAGAGCGTCAATACACTGCACATCGGCGGCATGGTGAGGCTGGCAAAGAAGATCATGATCGGGACGGCATTTTTTGAGGGGACGGGCGCGCTCCTTCTCGCGCTCCGGTTCATCCCGCAGGTGGGTGTGTTAAAAGGGATCTACTATGGAATCTTCCATTCGATCTCGGCATTCTGCAACGCGGGGTTCGACCTGATGGGCTGGCAGGGCGCGTACAGCTCCTTTGTAAATTTCTATGACGACTGGGTGGTAAATCTCGTCATCATGTCGCTGATCATAATCGGCGGTATCGGATTTGCGGTGTGGGACGATTTGAGCCGGAACGGGCTTAAATTCCGAAAATATATGCTTCACACAAAGATCGTGCTCCTTACGACCTTTGTGCTGGTGTTTGGCGGCGCATGGCTGTTTTACTGCTTTGAGCGGGGGAATCTGCTGGTGGGAATGAACACGAGCGGAAGGATTCTCACGAGTCTTTTCAGCTCCGTCACGGCAAGGACCGCCGGTTTCAACACGGTGGATACGGCGGCGCTCACGGATGCAAGCAAGCTGCTCACGATGCTGCTCATGTTTATCGGGGGCAGCCCCGGCTCCACGGCGGGCGGCGTCAAGACGACAACGATCATCGTGATGTATTTATATCTCTGGTCTACGATCCAGCGCACCTACGGGGTCAATGCGTTCGGAAGGCGGCTTGAGGAGGATACGATCAAGCGCGCCAGCGCCATCTTCATTATGAACCTGACGCTCGCGCTGACCGCGGCAGTCTGTATCATGGCGGGGCAGCATATCGCGATGGCGGATGTGTTGTTTGAGACGTTTTCCGCCATCGGAACGGTGGGTATGACGACCGGGATCACACGGCTGTTAAATCCGGCGTCGCGCCTCGCGATCATTTTCCTGATGTACTGCGGGCGGGTGGGAAGCCTTTCCTTTGCGCTCTCTTTCACCCAGCACAAGCGTGTGGCGCATGTGCGGCAGCCCGAGGAGCGGATCACAATCGGTTAAAAATAGTAACGGACGGAGGGTTTGGATATGAAGTCAATTTTAATTATCGGAATGGGGCGTTTCGGACGCCATCTCTGCATGAATTTATCAAGGCTGGGAAACCAGGTCATGATCGTGGACGAGAAGGAGGAGAATTTGGAAGATCTGCTCCCGTATGTGGTCAGCGCGAAGATCGGCGACTGCACGAACGAGGCGGTGCTAAAAAGTCTTGGGATCTCCAATTTTGATCTGTGCTTTGTCTGCATCGGCACGAATTTCCAGAGCAGCCTGGAGATCACGAGCCTCGTGAAGGAGCTGGGCGGCCGCTATGTGGTCAGCAAGGCGAACCGCGACATTCACGCGAAATTCCTTCTCAGAAACGGCGCCGATGAGGTGATCTATCCTGATCGCGACATCGCGGAGAAGCTCGCGGTGCGCTACAGCGCAAACCATGTATTTGATTATATCGAGCTGACTGATGAATACTCGATCTACGAGATCCCGCCGTTGCCGGAGTGGGTGGATAAGAGTCTTAAGGATCTGGATATCCGCAACCGTTACCACATCAGCATCCTCGGCGCCAAGGAAGATGGGAAGGCGAAGCTGATGCCGGGCGCGGACTATGTGATCCGCGCGGACGAGCATCTGATGGTGATCGGGAAAAAACTCGACGTGGACAATATCTTAAAGGAGCTGCATTAGGAAGCCGTGGGCGGGGTTTCCGCCTTTGTTCGGTCGCCGGGTGTAATGCTTTCGCCTCGGTCGCGGCTAAGCTTTTCGTTTTTGTTCGGTCGCCGGATGTAAAACTTTTGCTCGCATGGCTCGCAAAAGTGTTCACCGGCCTCCCTCACGGTAAAGTTTACTCCGCTCCCTCGGGGCCAGGTAGTATCAGCCGCAAAGCCCGGAGGACAGACCCGGTGACGATAGCGAGGCTTCCGAAGCGAGGGCTGCGCTAGCTGCCGCCACAAAGCGCACTGTCCGAGCGAAGCGAGTTTGCGCGACTGGCGGCTAATCGGCGCGCGGACCGAGCCGGAAACGTAGCGTGTCACATGGGACTGTCTATCCGGGCGATGCGGCGCAAAATCCGCCGGAAACACAAGATGGCTGAACTGTTACGGTTTTACGGTCGGCAGTTTTTGCAGGGAGTATAGCCCTGCGCGATCAGGGAATCTCTGCTCTCGGAGGTCGCCCGCTTATTTTCTGCCTTTATCTGCGCTGCGCTCCTGCAGCCCGGATAATGTATCTTTTTGGTGGAGGTATTCAGGATATACTCCGCGGTTTCGGTTATCGCCGTATTGTCTGTCCCGGCGCTTTGGGAGGCGTCCTGTGCCTGCGGCTGTGCGGGTCTGTCGTCAGCGCTTCCGGGAGAGTAATCGTTGCAGGGCGAAACATTCCATGTGATGGCGGCACCGTCCGTGGACGCGATGATGGCGCCCTGTCTGTCGGTCCTGAAAAGGGGAATCTCCATTGCCTGAAGCTTTTCCATGGATTCGATATGCGGGTGACCGTAGGGATTGTCGGTTCCGCAGGATAATACCGCGTATTCGGGAACCGCTTTTTGCAGCAGATCCCAACTGCTCGAGGACGCGCTCCCGTGATGTCCCATGACATACACATCGCTTTCAAGGGGGAGACCGGAGCCGCACATCTCGGCCTCCGCGGCTGCCTCCGCGTCCCCTGTGATCAGGAAGCTGGTGTCACCGTCAGTTATCCGGATCGCGATTGAGTAATCGTTTGCGTCGCGGTACCCGGTTCCGGCGGGCGAAAGGATCTGGAAGGTGGCGTCGCCTAACGGATAAGTGCTTCCGACGGCGGGCTGCTTTTTGGGAACGGATTTTGTGGCAATGGTGTCCCGGAAGGACTGAAAGACCTTTGTGTCAGTCGTATATTCCGGGGCAAATACCTGCTTTACGGAAGTGGTGTTTAAAGCGCCTACAAGGCCGTTTATATGGTCGGCGTCGTAGTGGCTCGCGATCATGTAATCCAGCTCGGCGATCCCCTGCTGCTTCAAATAGGAAACAACATAGTCGGATCTGTCACGGTCGCCTCCATCGTAAAGCATATAATGATCCTGGGACTTGACGAGAACTGACAGTCCCTGACCGACATCGAGCACATGGACATCGGTTTTGGCGAATGCCGGGGCCGATGATATGGAGGACATGACGGCAAGTGCAAGCGCGAATTTCAATAAACGGCGTCCTTTCGCGGCGATAGTATTCATTTTTATTCCCATCCTTTTCTCATTTATTGTATCTGTATATATGATACAACAGATGGCTGCGGAATGGAATAGAGAAATGGATTTTGCTTGACATAATTTTTCGCAGTGTTATAATCGGACACATACGGGGAATCTGTTACCAGATGAACAGTTATAATGAGCAGTCTGACAAGGACGCGCAGAGAGGGATTAGGAAAGCATGAAGATCACATTGAAGGACGGAAGTATAAAGGAATACGCACAGGCAATGTCTGTTCTGGACATTGCGAGGGATTTGAGCGAAGGACTGGCGCGGGTGGCGTGTGTCGGTGAGGTCGACGGGGAGAGCGCGGATCTGCGGACGGTGCTCGAGCGGGACTGCTCCTTAAATATTCTCACCGCGAAGGACGAGAAGGGGCTTTCGGCGCTGCGCCACTCCGCAAGTCATGTGATGGCACAGGCGATCAAGCGCCTGTATCCGTCGGCAAAGCTGGCGATCGGCCCGTCCATCGCGGACGGATTCTACTACGACATTGATTTTGAGAATCCGATCACCGCCGATGATCTGGAGAAGATCGAGGCGGAGATGAAAAAGATCGTTAAGGAGGCGCTCCCGATCGAGCGTTTTACGCTGCCGCGGGCAGAGGCGGTCGCGTTTATGAAGGAGAAGGGAGAGCCTTACAAGGTGGAGCTGATCGAGGATCTGCCGGAGGGCGAGGAGATCAGCTTCTATAAGCAGGGTGAGTTTACCGATCTGTGCGCGGGCCCTCACCTGATGAACACGAAGGATGTCGGAAAGGCGTATAAGCTTTTAAATATCGCGGGCGCATACTGGAGAGGCGATGAGCATAACAAGATGCTTACCAGGATCTATGCGACGGCGTTTGCGAAGAAGGAGGAGTTAGAGGCCTATCTCACCATGATGGAGGAGGCCAAAAAACGCGACCACAGGAAGCTTGGCAGGGAGCTGGGGCTGTTTATGATGCACGAGGCGGGACCGGGCTTTCCGTTCTTCCTGCCGAAGGGCATGGTTCTTAAAAATACGCTTCTCGAATACTGGAGGGAGATCCACAAGAAGGCGGGCTACGTTGAAATTTCAACGCCGATCATCTTAAACAGGAGCCTTTGGGAGACCTCCGGGCACTGGGATCACTATAAGGACAATATGTACACTACGGTCATCGACGAGCAGGACTACGCGATCAAGCCGATGAACTGCCCGGGCGGCGTTCTTGTGTATGCGTCCGAGCCGCGCTCCTACCGCGACCTTCCGCTGCGCATGGGCGAGCTGGGGCTGGTTCACCGCCACGAGAAATCCGGTCAGCTCCACGGGCTGATGCGCGTGCGCTGCTTCACCCAGGACGACGCGCACATCTTTATGACCCCGGAGCAGATCAAGGACGAGATCAAGGGCGTTGCGAACCTGATCGACAGCGTATACAGGCTGTTCGGCTTTGAGTATCATGTGGAGCTGTCCACGAGGCCGGAGGACAGCATGGGAAGCGACGAGGACTGGGAGATGGCGACCGACGGCTTAAGGAGCGCCCTGGACGAGCTCGGGCTTGACTATGTGGTGAATGAGGGAGACGGCGCGTTCTACGGGCCGAAGATCGACTTCCATCTCGTCGACGCGATCGGAAGAACCTGGCAGTGCGGCACGATCCAGCTTGACTTCCAGCTTCCGCAGCGCTTTGAGCTTGAGTATATCGGAGCGGACGGCGAGAAGCACCGCCCGATCATGATTCACCGCGTGGCGTTCGGCTCCATCGAGCGCTTCATCGGCATCCTGATCGAGCATTTTGCGGGCGCGTTCCCGACCTGGCTGGCCCCGGTTCAGGTGAAGGTGCTGCCGATCTCCGATAAGTACCTGGATTACGCGGGGAAGGTGCAGACGGCGCTTCTTGAGGCGGATATCCGCTCCGAGCTTGACACGCGCTCTGAGAAGATCGGCTACAAGATCCGTGAGGCGCAGCAGAACAAGATCCCGTACATGCTGGTAGTCGGCCAGAAGGAGGAGGAAGAGGGCGTGGTCGCTGTCCGCAGCCGCTTCCTCGGCGACGAGGGACAAAAGCCTCTGGACCGCTTTATCGCCGACATCAAGAAGGAGATCGCTGACAAGGCGATCCGCCGGGTGGAGACGAAGCAGGAGTAAAACAAATATTTTATAAAAAAGAATAGTTCCGGCAAAATAAATCCATACTAACTGTGATATTAGGATATCAGTCTACATTTATCAAGGAGGTATGGATTTACTATGACAAAATTAGAGTGCGCTGTAACCAACTGTCTCCACAATTCCGAGAAGCGCTGTTGCAAGCAGGCGATCATTGTGGACGGGCACGAGGCAAAGGAGAAGGAGGAGACCTGCTGCGGAAGCTTCGATGAGAACCGCGAGGGATCGTTCCAGAATGTGTTTAAGACACCGGAGAACCGGCTTGAGATCGACTGTGAGGCAGTGAAATGTATCTACAACGAGGACAGGCATTGCGTGGCGGATCATATCGGCATTGCCGGTGACGGCGCGAGCAAGGCGGAGCATACGCTCTGTGCGACGTTCCAGATGAGATAACGCGCGGGTCGCCGGATGCAATGCTTTTTTTCACTAGTTCAAAAAAGTTTTACATCCGGCGACCGAACAAAAGCGAAAGCTGTGGACGCGACCGAGGCGAAAGCTTTATACCCGGTGACCGAACAAAAGAGAAAACCATACATAGGCGGGGGCAAAAAATAGTTCTTGACAATTAAAAAAAAGCGTAGTATAGTTACATAAGCTGCGAGAGCGGCGTACAGGAAAGTAGGTATCCACCTCACCTTGGCACGAGCAAGTGACCCTGGTTTATAGTAGGAAGCACAGACAGGCGGCAGCGATGTCCTATGTGATACTTTGAGGGTGGATAGAGTTCTTCTATCTACTTTTTTTTCGCAGAGCGGGTCTCATACGCTCTGCAGGCGGCAGCAAAACAGATATGCAGGATTCTGAATGATGGAGGTGCACGACAATTAGCGATTTAATGATTAACGAACAGATCAGAGACAAGGAAGTTCGATTGATTGGCGAGAACGGGGAGCAGCTCGGGATCATGTCCGCCAGGGACGCCTACAAGATGGCGCTTGAGGCAGAGCTTGACCTGGTAAAGATCGCTCCGACGGCGAAGCCACCGGTTTGTAAGATCATTGACTACGGGAAATATCGTTACGAGCTGGCAAGAAAGGAAAAGGAAGCTAAGAGAAAGCAGAAAGTGATCGAGATCAAGGAGGTGCGCCTGTCCCCGAACATTGACACCAATGATCTGAACACCAAGATGGGTGCGGCGCGCAGGTTTTTGGAAAAGGGCGACAAGGTCAAGGTCACACTGCGTTTCAGAGGTCGTGAGATGGCGCATATGTCCAAGTCCAAGTACATTCTGGACGATTTTGCGGAAAGCTTAAAGGACATTGCGGTGATCGACAAGCCCTCCAAGGTAGAGGGAAGAAGCATGATCATGTTTTTGACTGCTAAGAAGTAAAGTAACTGTCCAGCAGGTCTGCGCATTTACTGTGCTGACCGAAAGAAAGCGTGGAAGTAAAAAGCAAACAGATTAAGGAGGAAGACATTATGCCTAAATTAAAAACAAGCAGAGCGGCTGCAAAACGTTTCAAAAAGACCGGTACCGGTAAGCTGGTAAGAAATAAAGCATACAAATCCCACATCTTAACTAAGAAGTCTACCAAGAGAAAAAGAAATCTTAGAAAAGATATCGTTACCGATTCTACAAACGCAAAGGTAATGAAGAAGATTTTACCGTATCTGTGATAGATGGATCAGAATTAAGAAGGAGGAAAAACCGATGGCAAGAATTAAAGGCGGTATGAACGCAAAGAAGAAACATAACAGAGTGCTGAAGATGGCTAAGGGCTACAGAGGCGCACGTTCCAAACAGTATAGAGTGGCAAAGCAGTCCGTGATGAGAGCTCTGACGAGCTCCTACGCCGGACGCAAGCAGAGAAAGAGACAGTTCCGTCAGCTCTGGATCGCCCGCATCAACGCGGCGGCCCGCATCAACGGCCTGTCCTACTCCAAGTTCATGTACGGCTTAAAGCTGGCGGGCGTCGAGATGAACCGCAAGGTGCTGTCCGATATGGCGATCAACGACGCCGAGGGCTTCGCAAAGCTGGCTGAGTTGTCAAAATCCAAACTGGCGTAATACAAAGTAAAGAAGAGTTCCGCAAGCGGGGCTCTTTTTTTGTGCCTGCGGCCAGCCCTTCGCTTTTGCTCGGTCGCCGGATGTAAAGCTTTTTCTGTAACTATTCAGTTTTTTGTAAATCTTTTAAAAAAGTAGTTGCCATAAAAAAAAATATATGCTATACTACAAAAGTTCGCGGGAGTGCTGGAACTGGCAGACAGGCTAGACTAAGGATCTAGTGGCAGTTATGTCGTGTGGGTTCAAGTCCCATCTCCCGCATAACTGTATTCCTCGATAGCTCAGTCGGTAGAGCACGCGGCTGTTAACCGCGCTGTCGTAGGTTCAAGTCCTACTCGGGGAGTTTTGCAGAAGTGGCGGAATTGGCAGACGCGCACGGTTCAGGTCCGTGTGGTAGCAATACCTTGTGGGTTCGACTCCCATCTTCTGCACGCGAAAGCGAGGATGATTCCTCGCTTTTTCTGATTTCATAGGAAAGTTCGTCCTATGAAACAAAACGCTCCGCTTAGGATGCGCACTCCGCGCTTAGGAAACAGGCTGCTGACGCAGCCGC
>SFNH01000137.1 GCA_004554205.1 Clostridium sp. | reverse complement strand
TTTTTCATGCACTTTCCCCATTTGTCCCACATTGGGCCACTTCAGGTCAAACTTAACTTTGCATCGGAAACAGAAGAAAGGAAAAGGCTGACAAACAGCGTTTTCCGGTTTTCCGAGAGAACAAGGAACAATTAAGGAACCATCAAAAAATGAACGAATATGGAAAATGAACGCAACCTGATGACCACCACGGAGGCGGCCCGGTATCTCGGGCTGAAACCCAGCTATCTCTACAAGATGATGATGCGCCGTGCGATCCCTTACTACAAGCCTAACGGCAAACTGTGCTTCTTCGCCAAGGAAGACCTCGACGCGTGGCTGAAACGGGTACGGGTGAAATCGCAGGACGAGATCGACAGCGAGGCCGCACGCTATCTGGCCGGACGTGAGAGGAACAAATGATTTATTAACGAATGATTAAAAATGCACATGGACAATCTGACGAACAAGGAGCCGGGTATCGAGGATAGCACGGTTCAGGATTCCGCAAACAAGGAACAGAAGAAAAAAGAGAGCAGGCCCGTGATCGGCGCGAAAGCCCAGACCATTCTGGAGTTTCTCCGTGCCTGTTCGCCCTACGAGGCCGACTCCATCCGGGTGATGGTCGGCTACGGCACGGGGCAGGGTGACATCGACACGATTGAGGCTACCGACATGCTGGCCGTCAACCGCTTTCTCAACCACGGGCTTACCCGTGAGAGCGGGACAAGCAGCGAGGCCGTGATGAGACACCGTCAGGAGCGCGTGCAAAGACTGATGGAAGCGGTCAAGGGCTTTGTAGACATAGGCCAGCTCTGCCGTATCAGTGTCGCGCTGATGAAAATCTCGTCCGACTTCAAGGCGGTGGAGGAAGCACGGCAGCACCTGCAATCCCAACCCTCCACGAACGGAGGGAAGAACTGAAACCAAACCGGAACGGGACGTCGGATGCAACCGCAGGGGACAAGGAAAATTCCATTCACGGCATTTTACCAAAACCGTTGCCAACCATTCCGCCGTTCCGTTCCCTTATCTACGCTAAATGATACAGGAAAACATGAAGGACAAGGAAACATATCTTTTCAGTAAGCCGCAGGGATTCCGGACAATCCGTTTCCACCTTGCAGCAGAGGCTATCGAATGGCTCGACGGAACAACGAAAGATGACGATGACAATGCAATCGGCAATCACACTCTCTTTTATAACCTACTTTCACGTATGCGTTTAATCCCCGGCAGGGACGGTTCATTCCGCAGGCCGCAGGAGCTACAGGCCGGACAGTTGCAGTTCTCGGAAACCGGACTTGCGGAAGAATGGCACATGGGGAGGAAAAAAGTCCGCAACCTGTTCGCCACGATGGAGAGGCTGGATCTGATAGCGGTAAGCAGCACCAAAGTCGCTTCCGTGGCCTCCGTGACCTGCATAGAGGGCTGGACTGACAGGCAGGGCAGCTATGTGGGCAACCCTTACCATACCGCCCCGAATGGCATTTGAACGGCACTTGAACGCCCCCTGAACAGCTTTTGAACGGTATCTATCTGGCAGTGGAGGCACGCCGCAGGGAAAGCAAAAACGTCTTTCAGTTTCGAGATATGCCAAGGTATCACCTCCCTTTGGTCGGTCATTCCTCGGCGCTCTCGCGGCTCACTGGCAGTTCGCCGGTGGCGGCGCTCGCAAGCTCGCACCTTATTTATAACCCTTTTTAAGACAATGTTTATGACAGAAGAGAAACAGAATATACAACATACACCCTTTCCGCCCGAGGAAGAGAGGCGCACCGAGTATGTCGGCGCCAAGGTCACCCCGGGACAGAAACGGCATATCCGCCGCCTCGCCGACGAGTGCGGCATGACCGTCAGCAACTACATGCTGGCAAGGGCTTTCGGTTACAGGCCGAAGGCGAGGCTGACGGCAAGGCAGGAGGCCGTCATGGAAACCCTTATCGGTTGCCGGAGCGACCTTCTGAACTACACCTCCGCGCTCCGCGGCATGGCCCCGGAGAAGCGCAGGCAGATGTTCGGCAGCTACCCGTTCATGCTCGGGTGGCTCAAGGAACTGGGCAGGCTCGCCGAGCGCATCACGGGCGTGCTCGACAGGCTACGGACGGACAACCGCCTGCCCGACGGGACAAGGAACGATAAAGACGAGGAGGAGGAACCATGATAGCAAAAGCGAAATCCATCTCCCACGGGATAAACGACATCAGCTATATCACGGGAGAGTCGAGGAACAAGAAACACCCCGAGCGCATCTTCCACGTCAAGGACAATCTGCTGCCGCCCGGTTTGGACGCCACGGGAATATGGGATTCCATGCGGCTGACGCTGGACAAGTTCAAGAAGGTCAAAAATTCCGTCATTCGCATCGAGGTCAGCCCCGCACCGGAGCACACCAAAGACTTCACCATCGCCGACTGGGAAAAACTGTGGGACGACTTCATCAGAGAGTTCGACAACATCGAGCTGTATGACAAGAACGGCAGGACGTATTCCCCGAAAACCAACCTCACGGGCAGCAAGGGCACGGTGCGGCTTCATCTGGAATCCAAGAGCGGCATTCCCCACCTTCACGGCGCGTTCTGCCGCATCGACGAGCAGGGGCGCATCAACAACGACCATGACATCCACCTGCGTGCGCAGCGTGCCGCCGAGCGTGTGGCCCTGAAACGGGGCTGGACTACCGCCGCAGAGGTGCGGGACACGAACATCGGGCAGGTGAACCGGGACTGCATGGAAATCCTGCAATCCATGGAAAGCTGGTCATGGCTCGAATACGCCGCCCGGCTACGGGACAAGGGCTACGAGCTTTGGGAACTGCAGGACGGCAAGAACCTCTTGCGCGGCTATGTGTTGAAGAAAGGCAACGCCCGGTACAAGGCTTCCGAACTCGGCAGGGGGCGCAACCTCATGGTGAGCAAGCTCGAAAGCACGTGGAAGAAGCTGCACGCGGCTCCCAAGGCAAAGGCCGTTTCGACGAGACCCGCCGCAGGCACACCGGCACCGACCACCGCCCGCCCTGCACCGGTCAGGGCGCAAGGAACGGCACCGCTTCCGCAATATACCGACTACCGCCCCGGCACTGTCCCGTACCGTATCGGCGACGACAGGGAAAGCCCCGGCTACTTCATACCCGACGAGGCCCTGAAAGTGTTCGACGAGGAGTTCGACTACCGCGAGACGGCCAACAGCCGCGAGCTCACCGACAGGGCGGTGGCCCTCTTCGTGGGCATGATGTCGGCGCAGGCCGCACCCTCCGGCGGAGGTGGCGGCGGTTCCAGCGACCTGCCTTGGGGAAGACGCGAGGACGAGGATGACCGGGAATGGGCCCGCCGCTGCGCCCGGGAAGCGGAAAGGATGATCGGCAGGAAACCCAAGACCGGACGAAAACGATAAGAGACATGGGTAAGGACAGATTCGATTTTTCAGAAATAGACGCGGCGCTCCCGGCAGCCGAAAGGATGCAGGAGAAAGACCGCCTGACCGATACGCTGGAAAACAATTACAAGGCCGTCGGTATTTTGAGCGACAGGGTGGAGAAACTCGAAGGCAGGCTCTCGGAAGTCCTGCCCGGACTGGACGAGGCGGTCTCTTCCCTGCGCGAAGCGAATAAAATTACCATTAGCGAGGAAGCCCGGCGGACGCTTGAGCAGGAAGGTGAGGCGGTTTGCCGGAAGATGGCCGAAAGGATCGACAAGGAGAGCGCCAGACTGCTCGAACGCCTTTCGATGCGGGACCGCGTGGTGATTTCCGCCACCGCCTTCTGGTGCATGATAGAGGTGATTGTTTCTCTTTTGGCGGCTTTCGCCTGTATCTGCATGGCCAATGCCAAGTTTATACACAGCCTCATGCTGTGGAAAGTGCTCGGTTATACGGCAGGCTTTTTTGTCGTCTGCGTTGCGCTGACCATTTTTACATACCACAAGTTAAAACGCTGACTATGGTACATTATCAATTTAAACAATATAAGTATGACTACGACAGTAAAAGCAAAATTCCGCCCCTCGACGGTCAAAGACCGTCCGGGCACTATCGTCTATCTGGTAACTCACCGCCGTATTGCCAGACAGATCACTACCAGTTACAAAGTGTTCCCACGCGAATGGGACGAAAAGTGTTCCGAACCGATAGCGGCAGGCAATGACAGGCGTGCAGCTATCGTGCAGTCGATAACCCGGAAGTTACGTTCGGACATGGAACGATTGTCGGCAATCATAGAACGGTTCGAGAACCTAAGCCGTAATTATTCATCGGATGATGTGGTAGAAAAGTTCCGGCGTACCGGAAAAGAGAACACCCTTTTTGTTTTTATGGAGGGTGTCATCGAACGGTTACGGCAGTTGAATCACTCCGGTACCGCCAAGAATTATAGTGCCGCGCTCGGCAGTTT
>SFNH01000028.1 GCA_004554205.1 Clostridium sp. | reverse complement strand
TAAGTTTGGTGTAAGGCGTAAGGTTTTTCGTTTCCCCTGTGTCCGAAAACCCTTGATATTACGGGCTTTTTCGCGTTTCGGTCAATCTAAGGGCTTCATCGTCGGGAACAGCAGCACATCCCGAATCGCCGGGCTGTTTGTGAGCAGCATGACAAGTCGGTCGATCCCGTACCCGATGCCGCCGGTCGGGGGCATGCCGATCTCAAGGGCATTCATAAAGTCCTCGTCGGTGGTGTTTGCCTCTTCGTCGCCCGCCGCCAGGGCCGCCTCCTGCGCCTTAAAGCGCTCGCGCTGGTCGATCGGATCGTTCAGCTCGGAGTAGGCGTTGCACATCTCGCGGCCGTAGATGAACAGCTCGAAGCGCTCCACATACTCGGGCTTATCCGGTTTTCTCTTCGTCAGCGGGGAGACCTCCACAGGGTGATCCATGATAAAGGTCGGCTGGATTAAATGCTCCTCGACAAACTCCTCGAAAAAGAGGTTGATGATGTCGCCGCGCACATGGCGCTCCTCATAGTGGACTTCCCTCTCGTCCGCCAGCTTCTTCGCCTCCTCGGTCGTCGTGATCCCGTCAAAATCAATGCCGGTGTATTTCTTTATCGCGTCAACCATAGTCAGGCGCTCAAACGGCTTGCCGAGGTCAATCTCAACATCCGCGTAAGGGATCAGCGTCGTGCCGCAGACCTCATTTGCGACGTGGCGGAACAGGTTCTCCGTCAAATCCATCATGCCGTGATAGTCGGTGTACGCCTGATACAGCTCCATGAGCGTAAATTCCGGGTTGTGACGGGTGTCAAGGCCCTCATTGCGGAATACGCGGCCGATCTCATAGACGCGCTCCATGCCACCCACGATCAGCCTCTTTAAGTACAGCTCCAGGGAAATGCGCAGCTTCACGTCCTCATCAAGTGCGTTGTAATGAGTCTCAAACGGTCTTGCCGCCGCACCGCCGGCATTTGCCACTAACATTGGCGTCTCGACCTCAAGGAAGCCGCGGTCGTCCAGATAGCGACGGATAGAACTTATGATCTTAGAGCGCATTACAAAGGTCTTTCTGACCTCCTCATTCATGATCAAATCCGTGTATCGCTGACGATAGCGCATATCGGTATTCGTCAGACCGTGGTACTTCTCCGGGAGCACCTGCAGGCTCTTGGAAAGCAGCGTGACAGAATGGGCATGGATGGAGATCTCGCCCATCTTGGTGGTGAACACAACGCCCTTCACGCCCACGATATCGCCGATATCCATGCGCTTGAAATCGCGGTATGCCTCCTCGCCCAGATCGTCTCTTGCCACATAGCACTGGATGTTGCCCTTCAAATCCTGAACATTGCAGAAGGATGCCTTACCCATCACGCGTTTTTGCATCATGCGCCCGGCAACGGACACCTCCCTGCCCTCCCACTCGCTGTAGTTTTCCTTTACGTCGGTACTGTGTACCGTCACATCATATTTCGTGATCTGGAACGGGTCTCTGCCCGCTGCCTGAAGCTCCGAAAGCTTCTCGCGACGCACCTTAAGGAGCTGATGTAAATCCGGCTCCTGATTCTGCTTTGTGTTCTGCTGGCCCTGGTTCTTCTCTGTCATCTTCTCTCCCTGCTCCTTTGTCCTTTTTCCTTATGATACCCGCTGAATCTCCAGAACCTTGTACTGAATGACGCCGGCCTGAGTCTCCACATCCACCACGTCGTCCACCATCCTGCCGATCAGCGCACGGCCCACCGGGGACTCGTTGGAAATCTTATTCTGCAGGCTGTTTGCCTCGGTTGAGCCTACAATCCTGAATTCCATCTCCTCATCAAAATCCATATCATACACTTTTACCTTGCAGCCGACGCTGATCTTGTTTAGATCAATCTCGTCCTCGTCGATGACCTCCGCGTTCTTCAGAAGCTTCTCAAGCTCCTCGATGCGCAGCTCAATATCGCGCTGTTCATCCTTTGCCGCATCATACTCTGCATTCTCGGATAAGTCGCCCTGCTCCCTGGCTTCCTTAATCTTCTGGGCGACCTCCTTTCTGCGGTTTACCTTCAGATCCTGCAGCTCATCCTCATACTGCTTGAGTCCCGCATATGTTAAAATGTGTTTTTTCTCTGACATGACGCTTATTTCCTTCCTTTTTTCGTTCCATCTGCATGGCATTTTACATTCCCATCATTATATACGAAAGCGTGCTCCCTGTCAATAACCAGGGGACCTTGAGTTTCCGCCTTTGTTCGGTCGCGGCCGGGGTATTCGTTTTTGTTCGGTCGCCGGATGCAATGCTTTTGGTGTAACTGTTCAGTGCCTTCACAGTTACAGGCAAAAATCCATGAAAATTGCCTTCGGCAATGGGATTTTTGCCTACAACCGCTACGCTTTCTTACGGTCAGCGCAGTAAATGCGCAGACCTACTGAACAGTTATCTCCTGCCCGATTAGCTCGCAAAAGTGTTCACCGGCCTCCCTCGCGGTAAGATTTACATAACGCTCCCTCACGGCTGGCTGCTCCCAGCATCCCATGCCCGGCCAGGAGTGCCTCAAGCTGTGCGAGCGTTTCCAGTGTATTGCACTCCCTGCGTATCGCTGCCGAATGCGGCAGCCCTGCGGTGTACCAGGCGATATGCTTTCGCATCTCCTTCATCCCGATCAGCTCGCCCTTAAGCTGTATCTGAAGCCGCGCGTGGCGCAGGATCATCGCCCCGACCTCGCGGGCGTCTGGCTTTTGAAGCATCTCGCCCGTATCCAGGTAATGACTGATCTGCTTAAAGATCCAGGGATTCCCCTGCGCGCCCCGCGCGATCATAACGCCGTCGCAGCCGGTCGTATCGAGCATCCGCCTCGCTTCCTTTGGCCCCCAGACATCTCCGTTTCCGATGACCGGTATCTTCACTGCCTCCTTAACGCGGCGGATAATATCCCAGTCCGCTTCCCCGGAATAATACTGCTCTCTCGTCCGTCCGTGAACCGCGACCGCCGACACGCCGCAGCTCTCGGCGATCTTTGCGATCTCGACCGCATTCACATGAGTTTCGTCAAAGCCCTTCCGGATCTTTACCGTCACCGGCTTCTCCACGCGCCTCACAAGCGCGGTCAACAGCTTCTCCACCAGCTTCGGATCTTTCATCAGCGCGGAGCCCTCGCCGTTATTTACCACCTTCGGCACCGGGCAGCCCATGTTGATATCAATGATATCATAGGGGCCGTCCTCGATCCGGTGCGCCATGGCGCTGACGATCTCGGGATCGGAGCCAAAGAGCTGGACGGCGACCGGGCGCTCCTCATCCCTCACCTCCAGGAGTTCCCTCGTATTGCGGTTGCCGTAGAGGATTGCCTTTGCGCTCACCATCTCCGTGCAGAGCAGGCCGCAGCCCATCTCCTTGCAGAGCAGGCGGAACGGCTGATCCGTCACTCCCGCCATCGGTGCCAGTATCAAATTGTTCTCAAGTTCGACATTTCCTATTCGCAGCTTCATGCCCCGTCGTCCCTCTCATCGTCGCCCGCCCAACATTTAAGGCTGCTCCCGTGCCTCCTCACCAAGGTAAAACGTAACAGTTCAGCCATACGGCCAAACTGTTACGGAATCCAGCCCATTTAAAGTTCGCCTTCGGCGAAGGGGCTGGATTCCTTTCAGCCATAACGCATTCTTACGGACTTTGCAGCGAGTGCAAAGTCCTACACTGAACTGTTACGGTAAAACACCTTGTAGTACATTTCTAACGCTTCCAGAAGCTCCCTGCCCTCCCGGCGGAACTGCTTGATCTTTAAGTCCGCGCCGATCTCATCATAGTATCCGTCATACTCCGACGTCGTATGCTTAAACGTAAGCGTCCCGTCCGGCTCAAATTCCATCGTCAGGATTCCGCCGCACTCCTCCGTAAACCAGACGCACATCACCTGAAGCTGCTTTTTGACCGCTTCCGGCAGGCTGTCAAATTCTTCATTAAAATAATACTTGCGCTCATAGCTGTTAGAACCGCAAAGTACAGTATTTTCACCCTCTCCTGTCATGCTATCCTCCTTAAAGCGCGAAGCACGCCCGGCGGAAATCTGCCACCGGGCGCGCCTGTTATAACCGGATTATCAATCAGTGAACCAGCATTTTCGCGATCTCGTACTGGTCGTCCGGAATATCCTTCTTCATCTGAAGCGCCTCCTGGATATCAAAATCCACATAGTCGCCGTGCTTGTAAGCTACAAGGCGGTTGCTCTTGCCCTCGCAGAGAAGCTCTGCCGCCTTCGCGCCCATGATCGACGCATAGACACGATCCTTGCAGGTCGGAGTGCCGCCGCGCTGCATGTGGCCGAGTATCGTCGCTCTCGTCTCGATCCCCGTCGCCGCCTCAATCCTGCGCGCCATCGAGGTGGAGTGCCCGATACCCTCCGCGTTGATGATGATGTTGTGCTTCTTTCCGCCTTTCCTGTTTGCGATGATCCGGTTGATCAGCGCCTGCTCGTCTCCGTCGTAACGCTCCGGCAGCAGGATGTCCTCCGCGCCGTTTGCGATGCCGCACCACAGAGCGATGTATCCCGCATTGCGCCCCATGACCTCAATGATACTGCAGCGCTCGTGAGAGGTCGAGGTATCGCGCACCTTATCGATCGCCTCCATCGCCGTGTTGACTGCCGTATCAAAGCCGATCGTGTAATCGGTGCAGGCGATGTCGAGGTCGATGGTCCCCGGCACGCCGATGGTGTTGATGCCTAACGCCGCCAGCTTCCCGGCGCCGCGGAAGGAGCCGTCGCCGCCGATCACAACGATGCCGTCAATGCCATGCTTGTGGCAGATATCCGCGCCCAGCTGCTGGCCCTCCGGCGTGGTAAACTCCTTGCATCTCGCCGTATAAAGGATCGTACCGCCACGGTAAATGATGTTGGATACATCGGTAGTTTTCATATCGACGATCTCTTCCTGTAAAAGACCGGCATATCCGCGCATAATGCCCTTCACCTTAAGTCCCTTGCCGATCGCAGTGCGAACCACCGCCCGGATTGCAGCGTTCATACCCGGCGCGTCGCCGCCACTCGTCAGAACGCCAATCGTCTTCACCTGCTTTGCCATAGCCATCTCCTCCTGTCCCTTGCATGGACGCTCTCTATATCAGATTTCTCCTGAACTGTTACGGATTTTTCATCTGTATTTTAAAACATTTTCCCTATCTTTTCAATCCCTTTTCCACAACTTTGACGTTTTTTTCACCAAGTATTTCCGCCAGCCCCTTAAGCGTCGCCTCATTCGCGGATATCTTCCAGTTGGCGGGCAGGATTTTTTTCGCGTGTTCCTTCTCAAGGTAAATGATGACCGTGTCGTTCCCCTCCGCGGATCGTAAAATGTCCATGACCTGTCTCTCAAGCGCATCGTAGCTCGCCTTGTCGGAGAACTTAAGCCAGAGCTCCCTCGGCACCTCGTCAAAGGGAATGACCTGCTCGCAGATCAGCTTCCCCACCGGCTCGTCCCCGATGGAGGTGCGCCCCCTTATAAAGACCTTCGCCTCCTCCGTGAGAACTCCGCGATTGCTCTCGTAATCGCGCGGGAATACCAGCACCTCGACCGAGCCGACCATGTCCTCCACCGTCACAAACGCCATCATCTGGCCGGTCTTTGTCACCTTCACAACCTTTCCGGTGATCATGCCTCCGATCGTCACCCTCGCGCCGTCGGCCACGGCGGCCTTTCCGGTCTCCTCGTCCAGCATAAAATCGGTCGTCTTCGCGGTAATGCTGTTCTTCCAGGTCTCAAGGTACGCGTCCATGGGATGCCCGCTTAAGTAAACGCCCAGAATTTCCTTCTCGAATGCAAGAAGATCATTCTTCGGGAATTCCTCCATGTCCGGCATCGTGATCTGAAACTGCTTCTTCTCCGTCTCCCCGGCGAAATCGAACAGTGTCATCTGACCTTCCAGCACGTTTTTGCGGTCCTTGCTTTTCTGGTCGAGCAGCTCCGGCGCGATCAGAAGCTTCTGCCTGCGGTTGCCCGGCAGACAGTCGAACGCGCCCGCCTTGATGAAATTCTCGAGCACTCTTTTATTGATCTCCCTGCCGCCGAGGCGCTCCACGAAATCATCCATGGAGGCGTAGGGCCCGTTCTGCGCGCGCTCCCGCACAATGGCTTCCACCACATTCCTCCCCACGCTCTTGATGGCGGAAAGGCCGTAGCGGATGGAATCCCCCGACACGGAAAAGCCGCTCTGCCCCTCGTTGATATCCGGGGGGAGAATGGAAATCCCCATCTGGCGGCATGTCAGAATGTACTCCGAGACCTTTGTGTTATTGTCGATGACCGAGGTCATTAACGCCGCCATAAATTCCTTCGGGTAATAGTATTTCAAAAACGCCGTCTGATACGCCACCACCGCATAGCACGCCGCATGGGACTTGTTGAAGGCGTATTTTGCAAAATCGATCATCTCATCGTAAATCTGATTGGCTGTCTTCTCGTCGATCCCGTTTCCGACGCAGCCCTTTACGCCCTCGTCCGCGTTTCCGTAGACGAAATTCCGGCGCTCCTTCTCCATGACCGCCGTCTTTTTCTTTGACATGGCGCGGCGCACCAGGTCGCTGCGGCCCATGGTGTAGCCCGCGAGGTCGCGGACGATCTGCATCACCTGCTCCTGATAGACGATGCAGCCGTAGGTCGGCCCCAGAATGGGCTCGAGCTGCGGGCAGTCATAGGTGATCGCCGCCCTGTCATTTTTCCCCTTCAGATACTTCGGGATGAAATCCATCGGGCCCGGGCGGTACAGCGAGATGCCCGCGATGATGTCCTCCAGATTTTCCGGCTTTAATTCCTTCATAAAGCTCTTCATGCCCGAGCTCTCAAGCTGAAAAATGCCGTCGCACTTACCTGTTCCGATCGCCGCCAGAACTTCCCTGTCATTGTAGTCGATCTTTTCCATATCAAGGTGGATTCCGTGATTTTCCTCCACCTGGCGGGTCGCGTTCTGGATGACCGTGAGCGTCCGAAGGCCGAGGAAATCCATTTTTAAAAGCCCCAGCTCCTCCAAGGTAGTCATGGTAAACTGGGTCGTGATGGTGCCGTCGGAGGCTCTCGACAGGGGTACAAACTCGTCCATCGCGCGCTGACCGATCACCACGCCCGCGGCGTGCATCGAGGTATGTCTCGGAAGCCCCTCCAACCGCTTTGCCATGTCGATCAGGTACTTCACCTCGTCGTCATTCCGGTACGCCTCCCGCAGATCCGGGCTCTGACTGAGCGCCTTGTCGAGCGTCATCCCGAGATCGCCCGGAATCATCTTTGCGATGGCGTCACAGCGCGCGTAAGGCATATCGAGGACACGTCCCACATCGCGCACCACACCCTTCGCCGCGAGCGTACCGAAGGTCACGATCTGCACTACCTGATCCTTGCCGTACTTCTCCACCACATAGTCGATGACCTCCTGACGCCGCTCAAAGCAGAAATCAATATCAATATCCGGCATGGACACGCGCTCAGGATTTAAGAAGCGCTCAAATACAAGGTCATAGCGGACAGGATCAATATTTGTGATCTCCAGGCAGTAGGAGACAATGCTTCCCGCCGCCGAGCCGCGCCCCGGCCCGACCATGATGCCGTGGGAGCGCGCAAAGTGAATGAAGTCCCACACGATCAGAAAGTAGTCCACATACCCCATGCTGTGAATGACGCCCAGCTCATATTCAAGACGCTTTTTCAGCGTTCCATCGTCGTCAGGATAACGCTTTTTCATGCCGTCATCGCACAGCTTATTTAAGTAGCCCCAGGAATCATACCCCTCCGGCACGTCGTATTTCGGCAGCTTCGTCACGCCGAACTCTATCTCCACATTGCACCGCTCGGCAATCCTGTGCGTATTGTCGATCGCCTCCTGCGCGTAAGGGAAAAGCTCGCGCATCTGTTCCTCGGATTTGCAGTAGAACTGTCCGCCCTCATAGCGCATCCTGTTCTCGTCCGTGACCTTCTTCCCGGTCTGGATGCACAGAAGGATATCGTGCGGCACCGCGTCCTCCTCGAGAATGTAGTGGATATCATTCGTCGCCACAAGCTCCATATGAAGCTCCCGGCTCATGCGCATAAGGCCCTGGTTGACTGTCTTCTGCGCGGGAAGCCCGTGATCCTGCAGCTCTAAAAAGAAATTCCCCTTTCCGAAGATCTCCTCGTAGCGGCGCGCCGCGCCGCACGCCTCCTCGTACATCCCCCGCTCCAGAAAGCGCTGCACCTCCCCGGCAAGGCAGGCGCTGAGCGCAATGATCCCCTCGTGATACTCCGAGAGCACCTCATAGTCCACGCGCGGCTTATAGTAAAAGCCGTCCACAAAGCCCTTGGAGACGATCTTCATCAGATTATGATAGCCGGTATTATTTTCCGCAAGCAGCACAAGGTGGTAATAACGGTCCTCGCCGTTTACCCTCTCCCTGTCAAAGCGGGAACCCGGAGCCACATACACCTCACAGCCGATGATCGGCTTGATCCCGACCTCCCGCGCCGCGCGGTAGAAATCGATCACGCCGTACATGACGCCATGGTCCGTGATCGCCATGCTGTCCATCTGAAGCTCCTTCGCCCGCGCCACAAGCTCCTTGATCTTGCAGGAGCCGTCTAACAGACTGTATTCCGTATGAACGTGTAAATGTGTGAATGCCACTGTCTTTGCCCTCTGTCTTGCTCTTTCCCCAAAAATTCATGTTATTTTCAGTATAGCACATTTTACAGCGATTCGGGGGAATATTCCGGGAAAAAATTAAAAAAGAGTTCCTCTTCTGTTCGGTCGCCGGATGTAATGCTTTTTTTCACAAGTTCAAAAAAGCATTCACCGGTCGACCGAACAGAAGAGGAACCCCCGCCCGGCGCTTTTTTTCTCACACGATCTCGTCGAGCGCGCAGATACAGATTCCCTCGTCGGTGAAAGCCGCCCGGATCTTCTCCACAAACGCCAGCGCCTTCGCCCCGTCCCCGTGCACGCACACCGAGTCCGCCTTGATCGCGATGTCCTTCCCGGTGATGGCAGTCACCTTCTGCTCCTTCACCATGCGGACCACGCGCCGGATCGCCAGATCCTCGTCCGTGATCATGGCGCCGTCCTTTTTGCGATCCACAAGCGTCCCGTCCTCCTCATACGCCCGATCCGCAAAAACCTCAAGCGCAGTCCGAAGCCCCATATCCCGCGCCGCGCGGGCCAGCTCGCCGCCGGAGAGGGCGAGCACGATCAGATCCCTGTCAAATTCGGCTACGGCCCGGCAGATCCCCTGAGAGAGCGCGTAATCCTTCGCCGCCATATTATAAAAAGCGCCGTGGGGCTTTACATGCTGTAACTTCATCCCGTGCGCCCGGCAGAAAGCGTCGAGCGCTCCGAGCTGGTACAGCGTGTACGCTCTCGCCTCATCGGGCGTCACAGTCATATTTCTTCTTCCAAAGCCCATCAGATCCGGGAAGCCCGGATGCGCGCCCACGCGGATCCCCGCCTCCTTCGCCGCCCGGATCGTTTTGTCCATCACGGCGGGGTCGGACGCATGGTAGCCGCACGCCACATTCGCCGACGTGATGAGCGGGATGATCTTATCATCCAGCCCAAGTGTGTATCTTCCGAAGCTCTCACCGAGATCGCTGTTTAAATCAATACGGTACATGGACTCCCTCCTGTCAATGTTTCATCTTCATAAACTCTTCAATAAACCCGGTATCCGCGTTTCCCTCGCAGAAGGTGGGGTTGCGCATGATCTGGTACTGAAAATCCAGGTTCGTCTCCATTCCCGTGACCACCATCTCATCGAGCGCCGCCCTCATCTTCATGATCGCCGCCTCGCGGTCGGGCGCGTGCACGATCACCTTGGCGATCATGGAATCATACTCCGTCGGAACCTGATAGCCGCAGTAGAGACCCGTATCGACGCGGACGCCGTTTCCGGCCGGCAGGTGAAGCGCCTGCACCTTCCCGGGGCTCGGCATAAAGTTCCTCGCCGGAGCCTCCGCGTTGATCCGGCACTCGATGGCATGCCCCTTAAGCTTTATATCCTCCTGAGTAAAGCTTAAGCGCTCGCCCATCGCCACCCGGATCTGCTCAACGATCAGATCGGTTCCCGTCACCATCTCCGTCACGCCGTGCTCCACCTGGATTCTGGTATTCATCTCCATAAAGAAGAATTCCCCCTCCGGGTTTACAATGAACTCGATCGTTCCCGCGTTCGTGTAGCCAACGGTCTTTGCCGCCAGAACCGCAAACGCGCTCATCTTCCTTCTTGTCTCCTCGTCGATCGCCGGCGAGGGGGATTCCTCGATCAGCTTCTGGTGGTTTCTCTGCACGGAACAGTCGCGGTCGCCTAACGACACCACATTCCCGAAGTGATCCGCCATGATCTGGATCTCCACATGGCGCGGCTTTCTGATATACCGCTCAAGATACATCGTGTCATCGCCAAACGCGTTTGCCGACTCTCTCTGCGCGATGTTAAACTGCTCCTCAAACTCCTCCTCGGACTCCGCCACGCGCATCCCTCTGCCGCCGCCGCCGGACGAAGCCTTGATCATCACGGGATAGCCGATCTGCGCCGCAAGCTTTTTCCCTTCCTGAGCGTCAAACACGGGCTCCCTCGTCCCCGGCACGACCGGCACGCCCGCATCCATCATGCTCTTTCTCGCCTGGGATTTGTTTCCCATCCTGTCGATGACATCCGCACCCGGCCCGATAAAGATCAGGTTGTTTTCCTGACATTTCCGGACAAAGGCGCTGTTCTCCGACAGAAAGCCGAAGCCCGGATGAATCGCGTCCGCGTTCACATTCCGCGCGGCGGAAATGATGCGGTCCATATTTAAGTAGCTGTTTTTCGCGGGGCCCTCCCCGATGCAGATGCGCTGGTCCGCAAGCTGCACATGAAGACTCTTCTCATCCTCCTTGGAATAGATTGCGACGCTGATGATACCCATAGTGCGGCAGGCGCGGATGATCCGGACGGCGATCTCGCCGCGGTTGGCAACCAGTATTTTATTTATCATCACTCCAACCTCCTGCGGATCATATTTTCTTCACGCGGAACAATGGCTGGCCATACTCCACCTTCTGCTCGTTGCTGACTAAAACAGCCTCGATCTCGCAGTCAAACTCACACTGGATCTCATTCATCAGCTTCATGGCCTCCAGGATACATACCGTCTGGCCCTCCTTGATGCGGTCGCCGACACGCACATACGCGGGCACGTCCGGCGCCGCCGCGGAATAGAAGGTTCCAACGATCGGGGACGTGATGAACAGCGCTTCCTCCGTCTCCTCATCCTCCTCCACATTCACGAGAGCGGCAGGCGCCGCCACAGGAGCCGCGGCGGGAAGCCCGGCAGCCACGATCGGCGCATGATCCAGCTTGCTCATCGTCACCTTCACATCGCCCTCCTTATAGGTAAACTCCTTTAAGGAAGAATCCTCAATAATCTTTACAAGACCTGCAATCTTCTCTAAATCCATTCCTGCCGCTCCTTTCTTTCTTCGCAAGTGTTAAACAGCTTCACAGCCAGCTCTGCCCGAACTTTCACCGCGCATTACCATCTCAGCTCTCTAAAAGCCTGCGTATCCGCTTCGAGGTCAGCCGGCATTCCAGCACCTCTTTGCATGGACTGTGAATCTTCTTTCTCATCTCATTTAACTCCTCTAACGCCTCCAGATACAGCGCCTGCGCCTCCTCCACACAGACCGCCTTAAACGTAAGCTTGTGGTCGGTCTTTCTCTGCACCACCTTCGGGATATCCACGGACGCCACCGTCGCGATCTTCGGGTATCCGCCGGTCGTCTGGCGATCCGCTAAGAGTATGATCGGCTTTCCGTGTGCCGGCACCTGGATGGAGCCGAACGCGATCCCCTCGGAGATCATGTCCGTATTCTCTTTTCTCGCGATAAAGGGGCCCTCCAGCCTGCATCCCATCCGGTCAAAGTCGCTTGTCACCGTGTACTCGGAATTTAAGAATGTCTCGATCCCCTGCCTGCTGAACATATCGTCCTGCGGCCCCATCACGACGCGGATCACAGCCTCCTCCTGATCATACTCATCGAGGTCTAAGTGTCTTGACAAAAAAAACGGAAGGTATCTGCGCTTGATGCGGAATCCGATGTAATCGCCCTCCTTAAGCTTTCTCCCCTTAAATCCGCCGATGGAGCTCTTCATATTCGTACAGCGGCTCCCCATCACCACCGGAACCTTCAAATAACTGGAGAACGCAATATAGCCGCGGCTTCCCGTCCGGGCGCTCCCGAACTTTAACACATCCCCCTTATTGATGTAGAGCGCGGTGTACATCGGCGCAGGCTCCCCATTTAACATCGGCTGGAAATCCCCGCCCGTGATCGCGATCAGCGTCTCGGAGGTGAACTCAAGCGTCGGCCCGATCAGCGTGAACTCAAGCACCGCCTCATTTTCAGGATTATCTAAGAGCAGGTTTGCAATCTGGAAAGAGCGCACATCCATGACCCCGGCGACCGGGAAGCCCTGGCTCTGATACCCGGTGCGGCCCATGTCCTGAACCGTAGTCATCATCCCGGCCTTCAAAATACGAATCCCCATGCTATACCTCCCCTCCGTGAATGACGCACTGATATTCTCCCCTGTCCGCAAGCTCCTTGATGCGGTGGTACTCCGTCTCGTTGATCGGGACAAAGCGGATATAGTCGCCCGCCTCCACCAGAATCGGAACCGCGCGGGTCGGGTCATAGGTCTTTACCGGCGTCATTCCCATAAGCTGCCATCCACCCGGGGAATCGAGCGGGTAGATGCCGGTCTGGGAACCGCCGATCCCGACGCTTCCGGCACGGATCTTCAGCCGGGGATTCTGAAGCCTCGGCGTGTGAATCCGCTCGTCAAGGCCTCCCAGATAGCAGAAGCCCGGAAGGAAGCCCAGCATATAGATGAGATAATCCCTTGAGGAATGGATCCTTATGACCTCCTCCTCCGTCAGACCCGCGTGCTCCGCGATAGCCGCAAGATCCGGCCCGCACTCCCCGCCGTATAAAACGGGGATCTCATAGACTTTTTTGGCTCCTTCGCCCGTCTCGATATCTAACTTGATCAGGTTTTCCAGCCTTTTCTTCATTTTCTCATAGCTGATGACTCTCGGGTCGTAATTGACCAGAAGCGAACAGAATGCCGGGATCGTATCCACCACGCCGTCGATGTGCTGCTCCCGCATAAACTGAACCGTAGAGGTGACCTTGCGGTTGATCTCCGGGCTGATCTCATTCCCGAATTCCACCAGAAGGGAGGAATCACCGGCAGTCAGAATCCTGATTTTGTGTGTCATCTCGTGAACGCGCTCCTTTCCCATTGATCGTGTAAAAAGGGCTGCCGCAAAATAATTTTGCGGCAGTCTCCTCACTCTATGCTCACATCCTCTTATACAAACAGGCTCCCCATCTTTGACACAAACGTTGTGATTCCCAGGTAAGCGGTGATCAGTACCACGATCACTCCGAGAAGCAGGAGAATAGTCGGGTGCCTGTAATTCTCACCCATGATGGATTTCTTCTTTGCCGCAATCAGGCAGATCCCTAAGGTGATCGGGAGGATCAGGCCGTTTAACGCGCCCGCCAGCACAAGCAGAGTCGCCGGCTGCCCGAGCAGGATCATGATCACGGTCGATACCGCGATGAAACCGATGATAACCCAGTTCTCATTCTTTGCGATCGCCGGGTGGAACGTCTTTAAGAAGGACACGGAGGTGTAAGCCGCTCCGATGATGGAGGTAACCGCCGCGCACAAAAGGACAAGACCCGCGAAGCGATAGCCGAGCTCGCCCGCGCCGAGGCGGAATGCGTCTGCCGCCGGGTTAGAGGCGTCTAACTTCACGCCGTCCGCCAGATTCACGACAACGCCCAAAACTGCCAGGAACAGAAATACACGGACGATCGTCGCGATTCCAATGCCCATAATGGAGCTCTTGTTGATCTCTTTTAAATTATCCTCGCCGGTGATCCCCGCGTCGATCAGGCGGTGTGCGCCCGCAAACGTTATGTATCCGCCCACGGTGCCGCCCACCAGGGTGATGATCGCCGGAATCAGGTTGGAAACGCCGGCCTCGGGAACAAAGGTATTTTTGATCGCATCGCCCACCGGCGGTTTCACGACGATAATGATGCCGAAGATCACGACGATCATAATGCCGCCGAGAATCTTAGCCAGGGTATCCATCGCAGACTTCGCGTTCTTTACAACGAACACCGCGATCGCCACCGCACCCGCGAGCGCGCATCCCACCTTCGTTGGAATGCCTAACAGGGTGTTAAAGCCAAGCGCGCCGCCGCCGACATTTCCGATGTTGAATGCCAGTCCGCCGAGCGCGACCATGAATGCCACAAAATATCCGAGCCCCGGAATGATCTTATTCGCAACGTCCTGACCGCGCAGACCGCTGATGCACAGCACACGCCAGATATTCATCTGGGCGATCGCCGAGAGGATGATCGATACCAGAATCACAAATCCGAAGCTTACTTTCTGGGTTCCGGTAAACTGCGCCGTCTGGGTCAAAAACCCGGGGCCGATCGCCGATGTCGCCATCAGAAACGCCGCTCCGAGCAATGCACCGCCACTTTTCTTTTTCTCACTCATATCAGAGCCCTCCTTATTTCATCAGTAGTTGGTTGTTGTTCGCTAGTATAAACGGAACAGACGCATTTGTCAATCGCTTCCACAATTACAATCATGTGAATGTCACAGATTTTATATTGTACTTTGCTGCTTTATATTGTTAAAATATTTATTGATTTTACATGAAAATTCATTTTTTTCAGACAATTCGCTCCATATTTCCCGTAAAACTGTCTTTTCAAAGTCCAAAACATCATTTTTTCGTTGTGGTTGTTAAGTTAAACGCAACGGAAAAGGCGGGGCAGGCGCTTTCACACGCCTTTCTCCCGCCCGTATCATTCATCCATAAAGAGGTTATTGCTCGCCTGTCAGGTAGGTTTCGATCTCATCCATCGCCTTATCCTCGTCCGCGCCCTCCGCAGAGACGGTGATGCTCTCCCCGGCGCCCAGACTTAAGGTCATCATTCCCATAATGCTCTTCGCATTCACGCGGGCCGCACTGTTTTCCACATAGATCCGGCTCTCATACTGGCTGGCAATCTGTACCAGCATCGCTATCGCTCTCGCCTCAAGACCGGATGCAAGTCCAATCGTGATCGTCTTCTTTATCATAACTATCCTCCTCATTTTTCGGGCGCGTCCTCCGCTCCCATGCACACCGAAACGCCGCGCGGCTCTCCCCGCGCCTTATGTGTCCGGCCGTTCCTCCCGCAGCCTCTCCGCTATGATGCCAAGCTTTCTGAACCTGTGGTTTACCCCGGACTTCCCCACCGGGGGCATGAGCGCCTCGCCAAGCTCCTTTAGCGTCGCCTCCGGCCTTGACAGGCGAAGCTCGGCAATCTCTCTTAAATTGTCCGGCAGTTTGCCGAAGCCGACCGTGTCCCGGATCAGGGTGATGTCCTCCATCTGCTTGACTGCCGCCGACACCGTCTTGTTGATATTGGCGGTCTCACAGTTCACTTTCCGGTTCACGCTCCCGCGCATCTCCTTTACAATGCGGATATTCTCAAGCTCCATCAGGGCTACCGGCGCCTCCATCACGTTCAGGATATCCACGATCTGGCTTCCCTCCTTGATGTAGACCACAAAATACTTCTTGCGCTGCACGATCTTTCCGTCCAGCCCGAAGGAGAGGATCAGCCCCTGAAGCTGCAGCGCCTTTGCGCGCGCCTGACAGGCGATCTCAAAGTGGTAGAATTTCTCCGGGTCGCTGATGGAACCTGCCGCCAGGAACGCGCCGCGAATGAACGCGCGCTTGCAGCAGTTCTGCATGATCACCACATTCTGCGCCAGGGAAAGATTCTCCTCGATCTCCCCGTTCCGGTCGATCAGCTTGACTGCCTGAAGCACGCGGAGCGCATCCTCGTGTGCGCCGACGCAGACCGCGTAGGTGCGGCCTCTGTGGTTCTTAACGCCCTGTCTTATGGAGACATCAGCTCTTATATTAAATGTTTTTTTCAATAATGTAAAGTACTTTCTTGCAACTGCCGCGTTTTCCGTGTAAATTTTCACCCGGTAACGGTTCCGCTCCGATATCTGAACCCGCCCGCACAGACTGAGGATCGCGGCGATCTCCGCGATCCGGCAGTGCCTTGCCGGGGAAAGCTGCCTCGACAGTTCCTCCTTCACCCTTGATGAAAATGACATCGCCTGCTCCTACTCCTTTTGTGTACTGTCCCGCCCGATATCCCGGTGTTCCAGCTTCAGTCCATACTCCTCGCAGCCGCGCAGATGATCGAATACCGCCTCCGCGACCGCCACGGAGCGGTGCTTCCCGCCGGTACATCCGACAGCGATCACAAGCTGGTTCTTCCCCTCCTTGACATAGTTCGGGATGAGAAAATCCAACATATCAAACAGCTTTTCCGAAAACGCGTCCGCTGTGCCGCCCAGGCGCACATACTCCTGTACCGCGGCCTCCTGCCCCGTGTGGGCGCGCAGCGCCTCCACATAGTAGGGATTCGGCAAAAAGCGCACGTCAAACACAAGATCCGCGTCCGCCGGAAGCCCGTATTTAAAGCCGAAGGAGAGCACTGTGATAAACAGATTTTTGTATTTTCGGTTCTCTAAAAAAATCCTCTCGAGCTCTTTTCTCAGCTCCTTTGTCAGAAGCTTGCTCGTATCTATGATGACGTCCGCCTGCTCCTTTAAGAACAGAAGCTTCTGCCGCTCAAGCCGGATACCGCTGTCGACCCGCCCCGTCCCCGCGAGGGGATGCGTGCGCCTCGTCTCCTTGTAACGCTTGACTAAGATCTCATCCCGGCAGTCCAGAAATAAGATCTCATAGGGGAGCGCCTGCTCTTTCCAGCTTTCAAGCACCTGCGCCAGCCTGGGGAGATCCTCCCCGCTCCTGATATCGATCCCCAGAGCGACCTGCCCGTGGGCGGACGACTTCTGCACCGCCAGCTCGGCAAACGGCTCCATCAGCGGGATCGGCAGGTTATCCACACAGTAAAATCCCAGATCCTCCAACATTTTCAGGGCAACCGTCTTGCCCGCTCCCGACATTCCCGTTACAATGACTAATTTCATCGGTCTTCCTCCGAGGTATCCCGTTTAAAAATTCCCCAATGTTTTTACTTCGAGTTCAAGCTCCACGCCGGACATTTCCCTGACGCGCCGCTGCACATTCCGGCACAGCTCCATGATGTCCGCCGCCGTGGCGTCCCCGCGGTTGATGATAAAACCGCAGTGCTTCTCGGACACCTGGGCTCCGCCCACCGTAAAGCCGGAAAGGCCGGCGTCCTCGATCAGCTTTCCCGCGAAATGCCCCTCGGGCCGCTTGAAGGTACTCCCCGCGCTCGGATATTCCAGGGGCTGCTTTTCCCGGCGCCTTGCCGCAAACTCCTCTATCGTGGCGCGGATCGCGTTCTCATCGCCCGACTCTAAGGTAAACTCCGCCTCGAGCACCACATAGCCGCGCTGCAAGATACAGCTTGTGCGGTAGCCAAGCTCAAGCTCCCCGGCAGGAAGCCGCCTCACCTCGCCCTCCGGCGTCAGTACCGTGACAGTAGCAAGAACCTGGCTCATCTCCCCGCCGTAAGCTCCCGCATTCATCACCACGGCGCCGCCGACCGTCCCGGGAATGCCCGCGGCGAACTCAAGACCGGTCAGCGAGGCTCCCGCCGCTCTTTTTGCGACCGCCGAGAGCATGGCGCCCGCCCCGACCCGTATGTGCACGCCCTCCACCGCAACCGAACTCCATGCCTTTCCGATCGCCGCTACGACCCCGCGAAAGCCCTCGTCGCTCACGAGCAGATTGCTCCCGTTTCCAAGAATATAGAAGGGCACATTCTCCTCCGCGCAGATGCGGCACACACATATAAGCTCCTCTGCCGTCCCCGGCTCCACAAAGACGTCCGCAGGCCCGCCGACCCGGAACGTGGTATGACGGCTCATGGGCTCGTTTAAGCGCACAGCCTCAACGCCCAGAACCTGTCTCAGCTTTTCAGTCAAATGGCTCATCAGATCCCTCTTTATTTCATTACATAGACTTCCCCAGATTTGCCTGCACGCGGTTGTAGAGCTCCTGCGCCGCGTTGTAGCCCATCTTCTTCTGACGGTAGTTGACCGCCGCCGACTCCACAATGATCGCAAGGTTCCTGCCCGGACGGATCGGGATGTTGTGGCATACCACCTTATTCCCCAGAAATTCCGTGTACTGATCCTCCAGTCCCAGGCGGTCATACTCCTTATCCTTATCCCAGTCCTCCAGCTTGATCACCATGTCGATATTTTGGGTGTCCTTCACACTCTCAACGCCGAACAGCGCTTTCACATCAATGATGCCGATGCCGCGCAGCTCGATAAAGTGCTTGGTGATATCGGGAGCGCAGCCCACTAACGTCTCGTCGCTGACCTTCCGGATCTCCACCACGTCATCCGTCACAAGGCGGTGCCCGCGCTTGATGAGCTCCAGAGCCGCCTCACTCTTTCCGATGCCGCTCTCACCCATGATGAGCACGCCCTCGCCGAACACGTCCACCAAAACGCCGTGGATGCTGATACACGGGGCGAGCTTCACCTTGAGCCAGCGGATCACCTCCGCCATCAGATCGGACGTGCTCTTTTCCGACACAAGGCACGGCACCTGATAGTGAAAGCAGAGATCCTTCATATCCTCATCCGGCTCCTGGCTGCGGCTGTAAAGCACACACGGGATCTCGCTGGAAAGGAGCTTTTCATAGACCTGTACCTTCCGCTCCCTTGTCAGTGTCTTAATGTATTCCTGCTCCACAAAGCCGATGATCTGCACGCGCTCCCGGTCAAAGTGGTCGAAGAACCCCGCAAGCTGCAGCGCCGGGCGGTTCACATCCGGATGGGACAATACCACCTTGTCGGTATCAATATCCGGCAGAATGTTCTTTAAATTCATCTTGTTTATCAATTCCGTAATGGTAACACCGTACATGATCTTTCGCTCCTTCTAAGTGATTACCTGTATCGTAACATATCTTCGCTTCATTGTCACGTTGAGATTTCACCTAAATCATGGAATCGTAACAGTTCGGCTATGCGGCGTCTCCCGCGGATTTTACGCCGCAGCTCCCGGACAGACAAGCCGCCAGTCGCGCGAAACTCGCTTCGCTCAGACAACGCGCTTTGTGGCGGCAGCTAGCGCAGACCTCACTACGGAAGCCTCGCTATCGTCACCGGGATACATACTTACCGCGAGGGAAGACGGTGAACACTTTTGCGAGGCGACCGAGCAAAAGCGAAGACTGTGGCCGGCGACCGAACAAAAACGAAAACGCCGCCCGCGACCGAGGTGAGCCGCATGGCTGAACTGTTACATGGAATCCACTTCTTCGACAATGACCGCGCTACCCGCGCCTTCCTGCCTGAAAAACCGGTAGACGCTCTCCGCCGCCGCCCGGTTCATGCCCGGAACGGCGCAAAGCTCCTCCACAGACGCCGCCTGCACAGCCTCAAGCGACTTAAAATGCCGCATGAGCATCTTCCTTCGCGTGTCACCGATACCGGGAATGTCATCGAGCACCGAGCGCACCTGACTCTTGTTTCGCAGGCTCCTATGATATTCGATGGCAAAGCGGTGCGCCTCGTCCTGTATCCGCGTGATCAGCTTAAAGCCCTCCGAGTGGCGGTCGATCGGAATTTCCACATTATTATAATATAATCCTCTCGTCCGGTGAAAATCATCCTTCACCATGCCGCAGACCGGAATCGCAAGGCCGAGCTCGGAAAGCGCCTCAAGGGCGATATTGACCTGCCCCTTTCCGCCGTCCATCATAAGCAGGTCGGGGAACCTCGTAAAGCTCCCGAAGCGCTTTCCTGCCTCCTCCTCCTTTAGCTGCTTAAGCTCCTCCATCCCGTGGGTGAAGCGCCGCGTAAGCACCTCCTTCATCGACGCGTAATCATTCGGCCCGGTCACGGTCCGGATGCGGAATTTGCGGTAATCGCTGCGCTTTGGCTTGCCATCCTCGTACACCACCATGGAGCCCACAGACTCGTAGCCGGAAATATTCGAGATGTCGAATGCCTCGATACGGCGCACACCCGTAAGCCCCAGCCACCCCGCCACCTGATTCATGGCTCCGATGGTCTTAAGCTCCTCGCGCTTGTTCCGCTCGTTATCCTGATCTAAGACAAGCCGGGCATTTTTGCCCGCAAGCTCCACGAGCCGCTCCTTCTCGCCCTTCTTCGGCACCACGATGCGCACCTTCATGCCCTTCCTCGCGCTGAGCCACCTGCCGATCGCCTCCTCGTCATCCAGCTCCTCCTGAACCCACAGCTCCCTCGGCAGAAACGGCGTCCCGGCGTAGAACTGCTTTACAAAGCCGCCTAAAATCTGTCCGTTGTTTTCCGCGGCGCCGATGTTTACCCGGAAATGATCCCGGCCGATGAGCTTGCCCTCCCGCACAAAGAACACCTGCACCACCGCGTCCGTCTCATCGCGCGCCATGGCAATGATATCCCGGTCCTCCATGCTGCTGCTCGTGATCTTCTGCTTCTGCGCCACCTTCTTTACGCTCTCGAGCAGATCGCGGTACTCCGCCGCCTTCTCGAAGTCGAGCGCCCCGGCGGCGCTCTTCATCTTCTCCTCAAGCGCCCCAATCAGATTGTCGTACCTGCCGTTTAAGAATTCCAGCGCCTGGCGTATATTCTCCGCGTACGCCTCCCTGTCAATATAGCCCTGGCAGGGCGCGTCGCACTGCTTGATGTGGTAATTTAAGCACGGCCGATCCTTGCCGATGTCCCTCGGCAGGCTGCGGTTGCAGGTGCGGATCTTATAGAGCTTATGGATCAAGTCGATCGTGTCCTTCACCGCCCCTGCGCTGGTGTACGGCCCGAAATATTTGCTCTTATCCTTCTTCATCGTGCGGGCGAACATCACGCGCGGGAATTCCTCGCCCACCGTCACCTTGATGTAGGGGTACGCCTTGTCATCCTTTAACATCGTGTTGTAGCGGGGCCGGTGCTCCTTGATCAGATTGCACTCAAGCACCAGCGCCTCCATCTCCGAGTCGGTGACGATATACTCAAACCTGGCGATCCGCGACACCATCTGCTCAATCTTTGCGGACTTTCCCCGGCTGCTCTGAAAATACTGCCGCACCCGGTTCTTTAAGCTGACCGCCTTCCCCACATAGATGATCTCATCCTTTGCGTCGTGCATGATGTAGACGCCCGGCTGGGAGGGGAGCTTTTTTAATTCTTCTTCGATATTAAACACATCTGCCTCCTACCGCAGGCGTTTTCCTTTAAAATGCTCCTGCATGGCAAGGAACCGCCGGATGGCTCCTACCTGCGCCTTCACAGAGCCGCTCTCCGGCTTCATATCCAGCACCACATAGATACTGTCCAACTCCTGCTGCGTCACCGTCTGCTCCATAGCCTTTAAGCACTCCATGCGCACCGCAAAGTCATCCGTCTCCAAAAATTTGAGGAATGCCGGGGGCGGACAGAAATTTTCCTCCGCGTCCTCCTTGTGTCCGCCCTCGTTCTCCGGAGCCGGGACTCTGACATTTTTCGTGTCGGGGGCGATAGCTTCCCCCGGCTGCACCCGCTCGAAGCGGTACTTCTGCGAAACCCCGGGGTACTTCTCATGGTCCACCTCGCTCACAAACATCTCATACGGGCGCACATACACCCCGAAATCTCCGTAAAGCGCCTGATACACCACCATCTTCTCTCCCGTCTCCGAGTGAACCGCCACCGCGACGATCTGGTACAGCTTATTCTTAAAATGTCGGTAAAATTCACCCGGGTACACGCTTCTCTCCATGCTTCGCCCTCCGTTTAACAGTATCTTCCTTTTCACCGGCTATCATACGCGAGAACATATGTTCTTATGCGCATCTTCACTCCGCCGCCTGCGGGAGCGTCGTCCCGGTCTCCGGCGGCGGGCCCATCGTTGTCTCAGCCGCGGCGCTCACAGCCGCAGCCGCAGCGCTCGCGGCAGGCGACGTCGTCTCCGGCGCATACGTCGTCTCGGGGAGCAATGCCCGCGACTCCGCAATCCGCTCCTCCTCCGCGGCCGCCTCATCCGGCGTTAAAAGTCCGTCCCAGTCGTAGGTACACGCCGCGTCCCACAAAAGCCACTCGTCGTAGCCGCAGTCGTAGGTCGCCTGAATCTGCTCGCGCACCTCCGCCGCGCCGTATGCGATATGCTCCTTAAGCCAGGTCGCGGTGAAATCCTGAAGCCACGGGCGCACCTTTGCCACATGGTCGCTCTCAAGGCCCGCAAAGTAGAGCTCCTTGCGGGAAGCGCCGAGCGCCGCACAGATCGTATCGTACGGCTTCGTATCCGGATGGTCTATTCCGTAATTTCCGTCGCCGTAATGGGACGGATAGATCATCGGGCTGATATAATCTAAGTGCTTTGCCATCTCCCCGTAGATCTGGCCCACAGAATCCGCGTCGACACTGCTGCCGATGATCGCGCCGAAGACGTCCGCCGAGACAAAGAGCCCTGCGTCCTTTAACCTGCTGTAAGCATACTCCACGAACTCCGAAATGATGTCGGTGCGGGAGCGTCCGCGCACATCCGCCTCGTCAAACACGGCATTTTTCATGCCGCTCTCGGTGCAGAAGCGCACATAGTCAAACTGCACTTCGTCAAAGCCCAGCTTCTTTGCCTGAATGCCGATCTCGACCAGGTAATCCCATGCCTCTTCCTTATAAGGATTCACCCATGCATTCCCGTCCCTGTCATAAAATACCGTCCCGTCCGCATTCTTCACGCACCAGTCAGGCCTGGCTTCCCCGAGCCACTTGTCACGGAATGCCGGGATGCGGGCGATGGCGTAGACCCCGTGCTCGTCAAGCTTCTTCATCAGCCCTTCCACATCCTTAATATAGTCCATAGAAGATCCGATCTCCTGCACCAGAGGCGAATCCATCGCGCAGGCAACGCGGCCGAAGTCATCCTTTACATCGATGACAAGCGCATTTGCTTCGGTCCGGTCAAGCTCCTCAAGCAGGCTGTCCACCACATCCGGCGTCCCCGCCACATACGCGGAGATGTAGATTCCCTTCACCTTTACCGGGCTGCGCCCCGTCTGCTCGCCTGTCACAGGCTCTCCGGCGTCAGGCTCCGCCTCCCCGCCGGACTGTCCCTCTCCGTCCTCAAGCGTCTGTCCGTTCTCCACAACGACCGGCTCCGGCGCCGTCACGCGGTCACGGGAATCTTTAAGCGCCCCGCACCCGGAAAGGAGCCCGGTCAGAGCAAGCGCCGCCAGCCAAAACCATATCTTTCCTTTCTTCATAAACCCTCTCTTCATTCGTAGTGAAATTATAATATATGTATAAGTATACCATAAAATTCCAAATTTAGCAAAAAATCGTAACAGTTCAGCTATTTTTCTTTTGTTCGGTCGCGTCCACAGTCTTCGCTTTTGTTCGGTCGCCGGATGTAATGAAAAATCCATGAAAATTGCCTTCGGCAATGGGATTTTTGCCTACAACCGCCACGTTTTCTTACGGTCAGCGCAGTAAATGCGCAGACCTACTGAACAGTAATCTCTTGCCCGATTAGCTCGCAAAAGCATTCACCGGCCTCCCTCACGGTAAGGTTTACATAACGCTCCCTCACGGCTGGATAGTGCCAGCTGCAACGCCCGGAAGACAAGCCCGATGACGATAGCGAGGCTTCCGTAGCGAGGTCTGCGCTAGCTGCCGCCACCAAGCGCACTGTCCGAGCGAAGCGAGTTTGCGCGACTGGCGGCTAATAAGCGCGCGGACCGAGTAGGAAACGCAGCGTGTCACGGGCTGTCTTACCGGAGCGTAGCGGCGTAAAATCCGCCAAAAACGCAGCAGGGCTGAACTGTTACAAATTTTCTTAAATTTCTTCAATTTCAGATGAATTTTCTTCTGTTCTGTGGTAGAATCATTATAATGGAAAGGGGTACAAGACGATGAAAACCGGATTTGACAATGACAAATATTTAAAGATGCAGTCCGAGCATATCCGCGAGCGGATCAGCCAGTTCGGCGACAAATTATACCTGGAATTCGGAGGAAAGCTTTTTGACGACTACCACGCCTCCAGAGTCCTCCCCGGCTTCGCGCCGGACAGCAAGTTAAAGATGCTCCTCCAGCTTGCCGACCAGGCGGAGATCGTGGTCGTCATAAACGCCGCCGATATTGAAAAAAACAAGATCCGCCACGACCTTGGCATCACCTATGATGTGGATGTGCTTCGCCTGATCCAGGAATTCCGCGACAAGGGGCTCTTTGTGGGGAGCGTCGTCATCACCTGCTACACCGGGCAGGCGGCCGCCGACCTGTTTAAAACGAAGCTGGAAAACCTGGGGATCAGGGTCTACCGCCACTACCCGATCGAGGGCTACCCCAACAACATTGCCCACATCGTCAGCGACGATGGCTACGGAAAGAATGATTACATCGAGACAAGCAAGCCGCTCGTCATCATCACCGCCCCCGGGCCGGGCAGCGGGAAGATGGCGACCTGCCTCTCCCAGCTCTACCACGAAAACAAGCGGGGCATCAAGGCCGGCTACGCCAAGTTCGAGACCTTTCCCATCTGGAACATTCCGCTCAAGCACCCGGTGAACCTCGCCTACGAGGCCGCCACCGCGGACTTAAACGACGTCAATATGATCGACCCGTTCCATCTCGAGGCGTACGGCGTCACCACCGTCAACTACAACCGCGATGTCGAGATCTACCCGGTATTAGCCGCGATATTCGAGGGCATTTACGGGTATTGCCCGTACAAGTCCCCGACTGACATGGGCGTCAATATGGCGGGCTGCTGCATCGTCGACGACGAGGCGTGCAGGGAGGCGTCAAGGCAGGAGATCATCCGCCGCTATTATCAGGCGCTAAACCGCGTGGCAAAGGATAAGGGAAGCAAGGACGAGGTATACAAGATCGAGCTTTTGATGAAGCAGGCAAAGATCACCACGGATATGCGCCCGGTCGTGCCCGCGGCCAACTCTCTCGCCGCGTCAATCGACGCCCCCGCCGCCGCGCTTGCGCTCCCGGACGGCCGCATCGTCACCGGCAAGACTACGGCGCTTCTCGGCGCTTCCGCCGCGGTGCTCCTAAACGCGGTGAAGAAGCTGGGGCAGATTGCAGACGAGGTTCACCTGATCTCGCCCGCCTTTATCGAGCCGATCCAGGGGCTTAAGACCGCCTATCTCGGTAGCAGAAACCCGCGCCTCCACACCGACGAGGTGCTGATCGCGCTGTCCATGTGCGCCGCCACCGACAGGAACGCGCGGCTCGCCTTAGAGCAGCTTCCGAAGCTGCGCGGCTGCCAGATTCACACCTCCGTCATGCTCTCCTCCGTGGACATCAAGATTTTCAAAAAACTCGGGGTGGAGCTCACGAGCGAGCCGATCTACGAGAATAAAAGACTGTACTAATAGAGTTCCGCGGAACTCTTGCGCCGGAGCACGGCTGCGTCAGCAGCCTGTTTCCTAAGCGCGAAGTGCGCATCCTAAGCGGAGCGCCCTACTCTACCGGGTGCTCCTTAAAATACTGCACCGCGTATTCTTTGTCCCTCGCAATCTGAGCCTTCAGCGCTTCCAGGGAATCGAACTTACGTTCTGTTCTCTCAAAGTTTAAAAGCTGCACCTCGATATCCTTTCCGTACAGATCCTCGCAAAATCCCATAATGAAGGTTTCCACGCCCACCGGGCTCTCTCCGCGTATCGTCGGTTTCCGCCCGATGTTGGTGACGCCGCGGTGATACGTCCCATCCACCAGCACACGCGACACATAGACCCCGTATGGGGGCAGATGCTTTTCCGGCGGCGGCACGATGTTTGCCGTCGGGAAGCCAAGCAGCGAACCGCCGACATGGTTTCCGTGAACGACCGTCCCGTGAATCGCGTAGGGCTCGCCGAGAAGCGCGTTCGCCTTCTCGATGTTGCCGCGGTCAAGCTCCTCCCGGATATAGGTGCTGCTGATGTCGCGGTCATCATCCCGCTCCTTCTCGATGATCACCGCCTCAAAGCCGTACTTTAAAGCAAGCGCTCGCAAAAGCTCCGCGTTGCCCGCGCCCTGATAGCCGAAGCTGCAGTCCGTACCCGCCACCACCGCCCTCGCGTTCATCTGACCTAAGAGCACCCGTGCGACGAATTCCTCCGGCAGCATATGCGCCGCAGACCTGTCAAACGGATATTCCACCAGATAGTCCATCCCCATCTTCTCCATGTTGTTGCGCCGCTCCCGGCTGGTTGTGATGACAGTCTGCGCCTTTCCCGAGACAACGCCCATGGGCGCCATATCAAAGGAAAACACCGCCGTCTTGAGGCCCTTTTCCTCCTTTAAGCGCAGCATTTCCCGCAAAAGCTTCTGATGTCCCTTGTGGCGCCCGTCAAACTTGCCGATCGTCACCACGGTCGGCTCCCCGATCTGAAACGTCCGGCTACCGGTGATAACCTGCATCCTCAGCTGCCTCCCAGAAATAATTTGCGCGGCTGATAGCGCCGCTTCGTCTCGTCGTATCCGTAAATGCCGATAAATTCATGCGCGCTGTCGTAGACACGGGCACACGCGCAGAGTTCCCCGCAGGCGTTAAGAAGCGACGGAGGAAAGGGATTGCCGTTGTGTACCAGCTTGTCCCCCTCGCCTGCCGCCATGACAAGCTCAGGCAGGTCGGAAAAGACCCCGTCCACGGGAATGATATGCTGCATAAGCTCCCCGCGGTCGCGAAGCGCCTCGACCTGTGAAAGCCTCAGGCTGTCCTCGATACCAAACCGCCCCACCCGCGTCCGCACAAGCGACTCCATGCAGCCGCCGCAGCCTAACCTCCGCCCAATATCGTGGCAGAGCGTGCGGATATAGGTGCCCTTTGAGCAGGTGACAGTCATAGTCACGCGCGGCAGAGTGATCTCGTCTACCTCAAGCGCGAGGATTTCCACGGGGCGCGCCTTCCGCTCAACCTCTTTGCCCACGCGGGCAAGATCGCAGAGCTTCTTTCCGTTTACCTTGAGCGCCGAGTACATCGGCGGAACCTGCATGTAGGTCCCGACAAAGCTTCGCGCCGCGTCGGCCGCCTCCTTTGGCGTCACGCAGACCGGGCTCTCCTTAAGCGCCGCGCCCGTCGTATCCTGAGTGTCCGTCTCCCGTCCGAGAAGCAGCACGGCGCGGTAAGTCTTCGTCTTGTCCGTCAGCATATCGCACAGCTTCGTCCCTTTTCCGAGGCAGACCGGGAGCACCCCCTCCGCCTCGGGGTCGAGCGTCCCCGTATGGCCGACCTTCTTCATTCGCAAAATACCTCTCATCTTTGCGACGACATCGTGAGAGGTATAGCCTTTTTCTTTATAAATATTGATGATCCCATCCACTACGCTTCCCGCTCCTTCATCTGCAGCTCGATGCGCGCGGAGAGATTGTTGATCACGTCATGCACGCTTCCGCTCATGGTGCAGCCCGCCGCGCGGACATGACCGCCGCCTCCGAAATACGACGCCACCTTGCTGACGTCCACATAGCGGTTGGAACGCATGCTGACCTTGTATACATGGTTCTCCGTCTCGTAGAGAAAGATCGCCACCTCCACGCCGTCGGTCACCCGGAGCTGATCCACGATCCCGTCCATGTCGGAGCCCTCCACGCCGTAGAACACCATATCCTTGCGCCGCATCACGCTGAAAATACATTTTCCCTCAAAAAATGTCACGCTCTCTAAGAGCGCCCGCCCCAGAACCTGGTTCTGCACATAAGTCTTGCGGAAAAAGCTCTCATCAATGATCCGGGAGAACACGATCCCCTTCTCCATCATAGCTCCCGCCACCGCCATCGTCTTCGCCGTGGTATTGCTGTTCTTAAATACGTTCGTGTCATGGATAATGCCGGTATAAATGCATTCCGCCACTGTCCTTCCGATTTTCTCCGGCTCAAGGAAGCCGCAGAGCGCCTCACAGGTGGAGCTCGCGCCGGCGTCGATCGCATTCTCCCCGGCATAACCCCTGTTGGTGATATGGTGATCCAGGCAGATGCTCTCCTTCGCACTGTCTAAATATACCGCAAAATCCCCGAGTCTCTCCTTGGCGGCGCTGTCAAGGCAGATGCACAGGTCATAGGTCTTTCCCGCGTCCGCATCCTGGCTGATCTCATCATAGCCGGTCAGATACCGGAATTTCGCGGGAGGCTTCTCAAGATATACCTGAATAGTTTTCCCGGCATAATTCTCCCGCACATAGTTATAGATGGCAAGGCAGGAGCCCACGCAGTCGCCGTCCGGGCGCTCATGTCCCAGAACCGCGATCGTCTCCGCGCGCTCAACCATCTCGATCAATCTGTTCGTCCGCATCCAATCACTCCTTCCGATCCGGATCTTTTCGTAACAATTCAGCCTGCGATCAAACTGTTACGGAATCCAGCCCATTTAAAGTTCGCCTTCGGCGAAGGGGCTGGATTCTTTTCAGCCATAACACATTCTTACGGACTTTGCAGCAAGTGCAAGGTCCTACGCTGAACTGCTACATCTTTTCTCCTCCCCGGTACAGGCGCGCTTAAGACTGCCCGTCGTCTGAACCGTCGTGTAGCTCTCTCGTCACCTCATCGATCAGCCTCGACATATTCACTCCGTACTCGATGGACTGGTCAAGCACAAAGCTGATCTGTGGTGTGTTTCTCAAGTTGATCCTGTGGGCAAGCTCGCGGCGGATATAGCCCACCGCGCTCTTTAGGCCCGCAACCGCGTCCTTCGCGCGCTCCTCGTCGCCAAGAACGCTGATATAAGCCTTACAGTATTTTAAATCCGGGGTGACCTCCACCGCCACCACGCTAGTCATCGCGGCGCTCACCCGCGGGTCCTTGATCTCCGTGCGGATGATCTCGCTTAATTCCCGCTGGACTTCCATGTTGATCCTGGTATTCTTAATACTGTTTTTTCGCATTTCCTTCATTCCTTCCTGTCTTAGCGCGCCACCTCGACCATGGTGTATGCCTCCACCATATCGTCCTCTTTAATGTCGTTGAACTTCTCAAACACAAGACCGCACTCATAGCCGGTGGCAACCTCCTTCACGTCGTCCTTGAACCGTCTTAAGGATACCAGGGCGCCGTCGAAGATCTGCTCGCCGTCGCGGGTAATGCGGCAGGAACAGCCCCGCTGGAACTTTCCGTCCATCACATACGCGCCCGCGATGGTTCCCACGCCGGAGGCCTTGAAGGTCTGACGCACCACCGCGTGACCGAGCACCTGCTCCTCGAAGACCGGATCAAGCATGCCCTTCATCGCGGCCTCCACATCCTCGATTGCCTGATAGATCACGCGGTACAGTCGCAGATCCACCTTCTCCTGCTCCGCGATCGACTTCGCCGTCGCATCCGGGCGGACGTTAAATCCGATGATGATCGCGTTGGAGGCAGACGCGAGGGAGACGTCGGACTCGTTGATCGCGCCGACCCCGCCGTGGATCACCTTCACCATCACCTCTTCGTTTGACAGCTTCACAAGGCTCTGGCGCACGGCCTCCACGGAGCCCTGTACGTCCGCCTTGACGATGATCGGCAGTTCCTTTACATTGCCCGCCTTGATCTGTGTGAACAGATCGTCCAGGGACAGCTTCGATTTTGTATCCTCAAGAAGCTTATTCTTGCCCTCCGCCACGAAGGTCTCCGCATAGCTTCTCGCTTCCTTTTCATTCTCCATCGCCATCAGCACGTCGCCCGCGCCCGGGACGTCATTGAGCCCCAGGATCTCCACCGGCATGGACGGCCCCGCCTCTTTCACGCGGCGTCCCTTATCGTCCATCATGGCGCGAACCTTGCCGTAGCACGCCCCGGCAGTCACATTGTCCCCTACCTTAAGCGTACCCTTCTGCACGAGGATCGTCGCAACCGGGCCCTTGCCCTTGTCAAGCTCCGCCTCGATCACGATGCCTCTCGCGCGGCGGTTCGGATTCGCCTTTAACTCCTTCACCTCCGCGGCTAAAAGGATCATGTCGAGAAGCTCCGGGATGCCCTCCTTCGTGTGTGCGGACACCGGCACAAAGATGGTGCTCCCGCCCCAGTCCTCCGGAACGAGCTCATACTCGGAGAGCTCCTGCTTCACGCGCTCGACATTCGCGGACGGCTTATCGATCTTGTTGATCGCGACAATGATCTCCACCTCCGCCGCCTTGGCGTGATTGATCGCCTCGACCGTCTGCGGCATCACGCCGTCGTCAGCCGCGACAACCAGAATCGCGATATCCGTGGACTGGGCGCCGCGCATACGCATCGCCGTGAACGCCTCGTGACCCGGTGTGTCGAGGAATGTGATCTGCTGGCCGCGCACATCTACCGTGTACGCGCCGATGTGCTGGGTGATGCCGCCCGCCTCCTTCGCCGTCACATTCGTCTGGCGGATCGCGTCCAGGAGAGAGGTCTTACCGTGGTCGACGTGACCCATGACGCAGACTACCGGAGGTCTTGGGATCATATCCTCCTCGCTCTCCGCCTCCTCCTTTAAGAGCTCGGCGATCACATCGACCTTCTCTTCCTTCTCGCAGAGGACGTCGTACTCCATGGCAATCTCCTCCGCCTTGTCAAAATCGATCTCGGAATTTAAGGTCACGATCTGTCCCTGTAAAAACAGCTTCTTGACGATCGCCGACGGCTGGAGCTTCATCTTATCCGCCAACTCCTTGATCGTCAGCGTCTCCGGAATGGTAATGACCTTAACGGTCTCCTCCTCCTTCCGGCTCTCCTGCTTCTGCGGCATGATGAAGGGATGTCTGGACACCTTCCCGCCCTTTGTCCTTGGGCCGTCTTCCATCATCCTGGTCTTATCATATTTATCATTCTTATGGGCATTGTTCTTCTGCTGACGGTTGCTCGTCGGCTTGGTCTGGATCGGCGTATCGTAATTTCTCGCTCCGCCGTCTCTCTGACCCGCTCTTCCCGCTCCGCCGCGGTTTCCGCCCTGATTCCTTCCGTCGCGGTTCCCGTAAGAAGCGCCCTGGCTCCTTCCGTCACGGTTCCCGTAAGAGCCGCTCTGACCCTGCACTCTGCCGTCGCGGTTCCCGCCCTGGTTCCTGCCGTCACGGTTCCCGTAAGAGCCCTGACCCTGATTCCTTCCGTCGCGGTTTCCGTAAGAACCCTGGCCCTGATTCCTTCCATCGCGGTTTCCGCCCTGATTCCTACCATCACGGCTGCCGTAAGAGCCGCCCTGATTCCTTCCGTCGCGGTTTCCGCCCTGATTTCTTCCGTCACGGTTCCCGTAAGAGCCCTGACCTCTCCCGTCGCAGTTCCCGTAAGAGCCCTGACCTCTCCCGTCGCGGTTTCCGCCCTGGCTCCTCATATTCCGCCCCGCTGCCGCGCCTGTCTGATGCGCCTGGCCCGCCGGTCTTGTCTGGCCTGCCGCGCCGCTTCCCGCTTCCGGACGCGGCTGCTGGCCTGCCGTCAGGCCCTGTGCCTGCTGCGGACGCGCCTGCTGCTGTGCCTGCTGCGGACGCGCCTGCTGCTGCGCCTGCGCCGCGGGTCTGGCGGGCGGTCTCTGCTGGGAATTCTGCGGGCGGTACACCGCCGCAAGCTTCTTCTTCGGCGCTGCCGGCTTTTCACTCTCTCCGCCAAACGCCCGCTTCACCATGGCGATCTGTTCCTCACTCACATTGGATGAGTGGGACTTTACCGCCTGATTATTTTTCTCCAGAACCTCAAGAATCTCTTTGTTTGATTTTCCCAGTTCCTTCGCCAGTTCATTTACTCTCATACTCACTACCTCCGATCATATTCATTTGTCACATCTGTTATAACTGTTCAGTGCTTTCACCGTTACCATCTGTTTCATAATTGCTTCTGCCAGGCCCTTTTCCACAATGGCAAGCGATGCGCGCATCTGTCTGCCCATGGCGTGCCCCAGCTCCTCTTTCTTTCCGAAATAACAGATTGGGACTTTATAGTAAGTGCACATATTGGTAAACATCTTCTTTGTATTCTCCGACGCTTCCTCAGAGACGATGACAAGCTGCGCCCTGCCGCTCTTTACGGACTTTTCTGTGGAGAATTCACCGCTCACACTCTTTCCCGCCTTGGTCGCAAGGCCGATCAGATTGAGAACCTTCTGTCTGCTATCCAAGCTGCTCCATCTCCTTTGCAAGCGTCTCGTATACTTCCTTCGGAATCGCCATCTTGAAGGAGCGCTCAAGACCCTTAGCCTTGACCGCCGCCCGAAAGCAATCCCCGGAAGGGCAGATATACGCGCCGCGCCCGTTTTTGCGTCCGGTCGCATCCACCGTGAATTCGCCCTCCGGTGTCTTCAGAATACGGATCATCTCTCTTTTATCTTTTATCTCTCCGCAGCCGATACACCGTCTCTGCGGAAACTTCCTGACACTCACCCGTCGTTCACTTCCCATCTGTCAAACATTGGCCTTACTCGCCCTGATAACCGTCTGAATAGTCTTCGGTAGCGGAAATCTCAAAATCAGCGTCCAGGTTGTCGTACACGCCCTCCGCCTGGTCGTCGATGCCCATCTCCTCAAACAGTCCCAGCTCTCTTGCCTGGGTCTCGCTCTTAATATCGATCTTGTAGCCGGTCAGCTTCGCCGCCAGTCTCGCGTTCTGACCCTCCTTGCCGATCGCCAGGGAGAGCTGATAATCCGGCACGATCACCTGCGCCTCCCTGCTCTCCTCGTCCGCCACAACGCAGATGACCTTCGCGGGGCTGAGCGCATTCTCAATCAAATATGCCGGGTTTTCATCCCAGGGAATAATGTCAATCTTCTCGCCCCGCAGCTCGCCTACGATGGAGTTGACGCGGGCGCCGTTCAAACCCACGCACGCGCCAACAGGATCGACGTTCGGATCGTTGGACCACACCGCGATCTTGGTTCTGGAGCCCGCCTCTCTGGCAATGGCTCTGATCTCCACGGTGCCGTCCTTCACCTCGGCTACTTCCTCCTCAAAGAGGCGTTTCACCAGATCCGGATGGGTGCGGGACACCGAAATGCGCGGCCCCTTCGGGGTGTCCTTCACCTCGAGGACATACACCTTAATGCGCTCGGTCGGCTTAAAGACTTCGCCCCTCACCTGCTCCGCCTCGTTTAAGATCGCGTCCACCTTACCCAGGTTGATGCTCAGATTCCTGCCGAGATACCGCTGCACGATACCGGTCACGATATCCTTCTCCTTCCGGTACCACTCGTTAAACTGCATGCTGCGCTCTTCCTCGCGGATCTTCTGCAGGATCACGTTCTTCGCGTTCTGCGTCGCGATCCGCCCGAAGGACTTTGACTCGACCTCGTACTGCACCGTGTCTCCGAGCTCGTACTTCGGATCCTTCATCTTTGCCTCCGCAAGGCTCACCTGCGTCACCGGATCCTCGACCTCCTCCACGACCTCCTTCTCCGCAAATACGGAGAAGTCGCCGGTCTCCGGGTTCACGTTGACTTTCACGTTGTCCGCCTTGCCAAAGTGGTTCTTGCAGGCAGTGAGCAAGGAGTTCTCGATCGCCTCGATCAGCGTTGCCTTGCTGATGTTCTTCTCCTTCTCCAAAAGCTCCAGTGCCTCAATCAATTCCTTGTTCATGGTTTTATCCTCCTAAAGGTTTTTATCCTCCTGAAACATTTACAAAAATCGCGGTTCGCGAACTAAAAGTCGAGCGCGAGCCGGATCAGCGCGATATCCGCGCGGGCAAACACCTCGTCCGTGCCCTCCTCTGTCTCGATCGTCACCGTATCCCTGTCGTAAGCCTTTAAAATGCCCGCAAAGTCCTTCTGGCGGTTCCTCGGCCTGTAAAGCCGGAGCTCCACCTCATCGCCCAGGCTGCGCGCAAAGTCCTTCTCCTTCTTAAGGGGTCTGCCAAGGCCCGGAGAACTGACCTCCAAAATATAACTCTCCTCAATAAAATCGTTGCGATCCAGCCAGTCGCTTAAGATCCGGCTGATCGTCTCACAGTCGTCCACGGTAATACCGCCCTCCTTGTCGATATACGCCCGCAGATACCAGTTCCCCGCCTCCTTCACATACTCCACATCCACCAGCTCGAACTGGTGTTCTTTGAGCACCGGGAGAAGGAACTGCTCCGTCCGTGACTCGTACTCTTCCCGTCTTGTCATGCAATCACCTCACCTGCGACACAAAGTAAGAGTGGACCGTCAAGCCCACTCTTATTAGTCATTCTATCATGTTATTATGCTTATGATACCACTTCTTTAAAAGAAATGCAAGCACTTTTTACGGTAAACCGATGGCGACCGAACAAAAGAGGAAAGGCAGCGCGCGGGCCGAGCCGGAAACCCAGCGTCTCACGCGAGGCTGGGTTTCCGGGGGCTGCGGCGTGAAAAATCACTCTTCCTTCTTATTTTCCGCAAGATCCCTCGGCTTCATGCTCAGGCTGATCTTGCCCATCTTGTCTATATCGAGCACCTTTACCGTCACGGTGTCGCCGATATTCACCACATCCTCGACCTTCTCCACGCGCCTGTCAGACAGCCTGGAAATGTGCACCATGCCATCCTTCTTCGGCTTTAACTCCACGAATGCGCCAAACGGCATGATCCGAACCACCTTTCCGGTGATGATCTGCCCCGGCTCGATGTCGGTCACAATGCTCTTTACGATGCTCTTCGCCTTCTCGATCATGTCCTTGTCGGTGCCGCAGATCGCCACCATGCCGTCCTCGGAAATGTCGATCTTCACGCCGGTCTCCTCGATGATCTTGTTGATCACGCAGCCCTGCTTGCCTACCACATCGCCGATCTTCTGCGGGTCGATGGTGATCTGGTCGATCTTCGGAGCGTACCTGCTTACTTCCTTTCTCGGCTCCGCGATCACCGGCTTCATGCAGGTGTCCATGATAAACATTCTCGCCTCACGGCACCTCGCGATCGCGCCCTCCACGATCGGCCTCGTCAGGCCGTGGATCTTGATATCCATCTGGATCGCGGTAATGCCGTCCGTAGTCCCGGTCACTTTAAAATCCATGTCGCCGAAGAAATCCTCAAGCCCCTGGATATCGGTCAGAAGCACAAAATCATCATCCGTATCGCCGGTCACAAGACCGCAGGAAATCCCCGCGACCATCTTCTTAATCGGAACGCCCGCCGCCATCAGGGACATGCAGGAGGCGCAGGTGGACGCCATGGAGGTGGAGCCGTTGGACTCAAAGGTCTCGGATACGGTGCGGATCGCGTAGGGAAATTCCTCCTCGCTCGGAAGCACCGGGATCAGCGCGCGCTCCGCAAGCGCGCCATGGCCTATCTCGCGGCGTCCCGGCCCCCTCGACGGCTTCGTCTCGCCAACCGAGTAGGACGGGAAATTGTAGTGGTGCATATACCGCTTTGCAACCTCGTTCTCATCAAGGCCGTCAAGCTTCTGCTGTTCTGAGAGCGGCGCCAGGGTACACACATTGCAGATCTGGGTCTGTCCGCGGGTGAACATGGCCGAGCCGTGAACGCGCGGAATCAAGTCCACCTCCGCCGAGAGCGGACGAATCTGGGTGATCTCGCGCCCGTCCGGACGCTTGCGATCTTTTAAGATCATCTTGCGGACGGTCTTTTTCTGGTACTGGTAAACTGCCTCTCCAAGTATCGCTAGCCACTCCTCGTTCTCCGCGAACGCCTCCTCCAGTCTTTCTGTGATCTGGCGGATATTCTCCTCGCGCGTCTGCTTATCGTCGGTAAATACCGCTTCCTCCATCTGCTCCGGGGTCACGATCTCGCGGATTGCGGCAAACAGCTCGTCCGGAATCGCACAGCTCTCATATGCGTGCTTCTCTCTGCCGCACTCCGCGACGATGCTGTCGATAAACCGGATGATTTCCTGGTTTACCTCATGTGCCTTGTAGATCGCCTCGATCATCCTCTCCTCGGGGATCTCGTTCGCTCCGGCCTCGATCATAATGACCTTCTCTCTGGTGGAGGCTACAGTCAGATTTAAGTCGCCGTTTTTCCACTGAAGCTGGGACGGGTTGATAATGAACTCGCCGTCAACCATACCCACCTGAGTCATGGCGCAGGGACCGTCAAACGGAATATCGGAGATGCAGGTCGCGATCGCCGCGCCGAGCATCGCCACAAGCTCCGGGCGGCACTCGGGATCCACGCTCATAACCATGTTGTTTAAGGTTACATCGTTGCGGTAGTCCTTCGGGAAGAGCGGCCTCATGGGGCGGTCAATGACGCGGGAGGTCAGGACAGCGTTCTCGGAAGCCTTGCCCTCTCTCTTGTTGAAACCACCCGGAATCTTGCCGACCGCATATAACTTTTCTTCGTATTCCACGCTTAACGGGAAGAAATCAATGCCCTCTCTCGGCTTGTCCGATGCGGTTGCCGTGGACAGTACCGTGGTGTCGCCGTAGTGCATGAATGCCGCGCCGTTTGCCTGCTTTGCCACTCTGCCCACATCTACAGTCAGCGTCCTGCCGGCAAGCTCCATACTGAAACTTTTGTACATACTTTTATCTCCTTTTCTTTTTCATACAACAAAGGTGGAGAGAAAACCTCTCCACCCCTAACGTCCCAATTACTTTCTGATGCCTAACTTCTCAATCAGAGCACGATAGCCTTCCAGATCGGTTTTCTTTAAGTAGTCCAAAAGACCGCGTCTCTGACCTACCATCTTCAACAAACCACGTCTGGAATGATGATCCTTCTGGTTATTCTTTAAATGCTCGGTCAGCTCTGCGATCCTTGCAGTCAGAATCGCGATCTGAACCTCCGGTGAACCGGTGTCCCCGGGCTTTCTGCCATACTCAGCGATGATCGCTGCCTTCTTTTCCTTTGAAATCATGGTGATTTCCTCCTTATACTTTAAGCTTACCGTAAACCAGGCCTCCGGTTGGAGTGTCCGGGAGACTGGGCCTCGGCGTCAACTCATTTCGATTTATCATAGCATACTCTGTTTGGCCTG
>SFNH01000136.1 GCA_004554205.1 Clostridium sp. | reverse complement strand
ATCTTCAAACGGATTATAGCTTCCAATGGTGAATGCCTCAAGCGCCCCATCGATATACACCCCCGCCATGTGTACATCGAGGTACGAACAGCTCTTTAAAATTTCATGAACACCCTCTACCTCATAGTCGAGATGAACCTCCACATTTTCACCCTTCTGCTCGCGCCACCGATCCAGAAACCGCCAGACATCGCCGCGATCCGAGCAGCAGAGGCGCCGGAATTCATAGCGTCCTTCATAGTCCTTCAAAAAGGCGTTCAGATGATTTTTCTTTTTATGAAGTTTTCTACCGGACAGGCTTCGCAGGGCATCGCCATCATACAGATAATCCTTCAAATCCTCTTGCTCTGTGACAATAAAATCCCCCGACTCCTTCAAATGCAGATACTCCACCGCTTCCTCATCTGCCAGATAAATGCGCAGTGGGCATTTCAGCACATTATTAAAGTATTCCACCATTTCATTAAAATAGCGCGGCAGGTCCTCCTCACTGCAGATCGGCATCGCACTATACATGACGCCTCCATCCTCCATGAGCCACTGAATTGCCCTTCCCTCGCTGACAGCAACACGCACTTTATAGTATTTCCGCCATAAAAAGCTGTCCAGAAACACGCTGTCGCAGGTCTTATTCGGCCTTTTAAAGTAATATGTTGCCAGGTTCTTCATATCAGCCGCTTCAACCGGCTTAAATTCCAGGTTCATCGTCCGCAATCCTTCTATATTTCTCTGTCATTTTTCTCTACTGTACCCAGGCTCCATCCGCGTTGACCCTGTATCCATCCGGCGTCTCCGTGTCCGTCAGCATATAGCCGTCCGCCCCCATGTAATACCACAGCCCCGACTCCGGCGACTGATACCACGCTTCCTTCAGATAGGAACCGTCGGCAAACTGAATCCACCAACCCTTATCATTGCTCGCCCATGCGCCCTTGTCAGCAGCGGGCGCTTTCCAGTTATCCGAAACCTGATAGATATACAGCCACTGGGTACTCAGGTCATAATCCGTCACATCCAGGATAAAAAACGGCTCATCTGCGCTCGTCGTCTGGTAGTAGCCGCTCGCGGAAAGCTCCGCCACCTTTTCCTGCATCTCGGGCGTATAGACCGCATACTCCCTGCCGTATTCAAACTTTTCTTCCCTGATCGGAGAGTCCTCCCAGGAGAACGCAACCGCCCCGTCCTCAAGCCGGGTCGGGTTCGGACACCACCACCTCATCACCATGTTGTGCGACGATGCGGCGCGGGAACTGTTTTTCTCAAAGATAAAAGTGTCTGTTTTCGGCACAATAGCGTATCTGTTGCCGAGGTCCAGATAATAATCCGTCTCCGTTCCGCGGTACAGGCTGCCATACTGCGTCTTATCCTCGCCGTATGTCCTCTCTGTCGCAAAGAGCAGATGGGGCGCCGCCTCCGCAAACGCTGTTACTGTCATTCCTGCCGCAAGCACGGCGGCGAGCGCCGCCGCGAACGCTTTTTTCGCAAATTTCATTTCAAGTCCTCCTCACGCTTATCATAATCCCACTTTATACCGCTTTGCCACGGTTGTCAACATTTTCGTTACCGGGATCATCTTCCCGCTCCGGTCACTCCTTGTCACTTTAGGCTGCTTTTATCCGCAAAATCCGCCGTAAAATCTCAAAAAATTGTTATTGTAAATGACATTTTTTGTCATAGCTGCACCTTATCATCAGCTTACAAGGAGCAGGCGGCTGCTCTCGTCCGGACAACGCACAACAAACACACAAACAGGAAAGAGAGGAATTCAAAATGAGTGAAACTTTAATTGCGTATCCTACCCATTCTTCAAACGACACATCCGGGAAAGTCGCGCTTACCTGGAACGGCGTCACGCTTCGGTCGCTGAACGATCTAAGGGAAAACTTCAGTCCCGAATCGCTGCTTACGGCCCACCTGCGCGGCGACTTGTACCGCTGGCTTTCACAGCATTATTATGAGACCGAGGCCTCCGCCGTCGATGACATCGCCATCGAGGACACGGACTGTCTCAAAAAGCTCTGCCATGTTTTAGGCGTAGACTACCTCGCGGATGAAAAGCTGCCGCCGGAGACCCTGGCCGCACTCAATGCGAAAAAGGAGCTGCTGCGGAGCTACACATCTGACGAATCCATCATCGGGAACGCCGGGATCTGCGCCATGAATCAGGAGGAGCTCGCAGAGCTGCTCGATCAGGGGCAGAAGACGATCTACCTGTGTGAAAACAATTTCTCCATCCCCAGCGGCTGCCCCGGCGTCAGATACATTGGGATCGGAAATGTCATTATCGACAATGCCTTCACCGCAGAGCAGTACGAAAGAGCCGGAATCACGATCGAGGGCATCCCGCTCCCGTCGGAGACCACCGGCGAGATTGCCGAGAGAGCTTATGAGGCGGCGATCAACAACGGCTATGACGATTATACCGAGAACCATTCTCCGTTAGCCGCGGCGTTCCACCGGCAGTTGAAAGCGGGAAAAATGACGAGATTCTATCGTCTCCCCTGCGACCAGAATATCGTCACCGAATTTTTCACGAGCAGGTCAGCCTGCGAGCGGGCACGCAACAACTGCATTGAGAAAGCATACCGGGAAGCGGGGAAATACTTTGATACGTCTTCCTCAAAATGTATCGCGAGAGAAGCCGCCGACTTTTACAGCGGCATTATCGAACGCGTGTTCACTCCGGTGATCGACAATCTCAAGGTGCTGTGCAGCATGGTGAACCAGTCCGCTTCCTTTGAAAAGATCAGGGATATGACTTCGCGCAGCGGCAAGCTGCTCAGGAGCAGGTTTGAAAAGGAGATCACGGAAAACGCCGACTTCTACGCGCTGTATGATCTGGACTACTTCTGCGAGCAGGCCGATATTGAGCAGCACGACTTCCGTGTCTCCGACGGCGATGTGCTTGTCAGCCTGATCGAGTCGATCCTGCCCGGCCAGATCCAGTATACCATCAGAGACGTTTACTCCCCCGTAAGTGAGATGGAGCAGGATCTGAATGATTATGCCGCCACCTTCTTTAACGCCGCCTACTCGGAGTATCACGAATTCATTTCCGAGGTAGAGGAACTGCTGGACGCGGTCGGCCACGGTCTGCCGGCGATGGAGCAGGGCGAGACGATCAATGACTATATCATCCGTGCCTGCATCAAAAAAGCGATGTGATCCTCATGCGCCGGAGCATGACCGGGGGCTGCCGCAAAACAATCCCGCGGCAGCCCCCCGGCCTATGTCCGATACTTCTCCAGCATTTCAAGCAGAAGCTTCTTCATTTCATTCCGCAGGGACTGGGGGCGCAAAATCTCGATGGCATTCCCCTGGCTTAACAGCCACATGAGGATTCCCTTGCCATATACCTCCGCCTCAATGATATACGCGCCCTTCTCCCGGGCAATCACCTTTGCCGTCGGCAGCCTGTCCAGTACCGCCTCCAGGCTTCTCCCGGTATACCTGAACTGAAAACGCATCAGCGAACCGGGGAACATAAACTGCACCCGCTTTCGGAACTCGCCCTCCTCAAAGCGATTTGCATAGGCAATCTTGAACTTTTCGCCGGTCTCCTTATAGCTGTCTATGCGGTCGAGCCTGAAGATCGCCGGGTAATCATATTTTTGCTCATAAGCCCCCGTCTCATCTTTCTCGACAATAAACGCATTCAGATAAAAATAATACTCCGAGAAGATAATGCCGACCGGCTGAACGACCCTTTTCACGATCTCTTTTGATGAGACCTGCTTGCTGTATGTGATCTCAATCAGGTTGCAGCGCCTGATCTCCTCCCCCATTTCCCACAGTTTGCCCTTTACGCTTGACTTATGGCAGAGCTCCACATAGTGATACTTCTCATTTGCGATCAGATCCGTCACCAGCTTCATATTTTTCTGAGGGACGCACCCGGCTATCATCTTATCCAGGATCACGCTCATTTCCTTTTTCGTGAATGCCCTGCTCTCCAGGAGTATCTTGCTGACCGCCAGGATTTCATCATTGCTCATGAGCGAGCCTTCCGAGCCCGCCATTACGAAGCCTTCCTTAATCCGGTCGTAGACGATCTCTCTCGTATCCGCAGAGCTCCCGCCTCCGCGCTCGCTCAAAAACGCGCGGATATCGTCAATGTCGCGCTGGATCGACCTTTCATTGACGCCGAAGCGCTCGGCCTCTTCTTTCTTCTTTAATGTCTTTCCCTCACACAGGCGGACATACATATCTAATGCCCGGGCGGTTTTTCGTTCGGATGGCATATGCGGCTCCTTTGGTGCTTTATTATCAAAACTTTGGATAATAAACATTCTCTTTAAGCCTATCGTCATCAATTTTCATTGCCTTGGCAATGGCGGCACATTCAAAGCTCCAATAGCCCACATAAGTCTCATTGCTGCCCTT
>SFNH01000135.1 GCA_004554205.1 Clostridium sp. | reverse complement strand
TCCGCAGATTCTGGACGGCTGCGTCAGACCGGAGATCTACGCGCGCATCTATGCGGCGGCGTTTGACGAGCGGCTCTCGGTGGTACACCTGCTGCTGGACGGTCTGGCGGCGTTTTTCGGCAGGGCAGCGTCTGAGCGGGCATTGACGGATGCGTGGTATGCTTTTTTGAAGGATTACCGCAGCAAGGTGGAGACAGCCGCAGATCCGGCGGAATGTTACCGTACGCTTGTTGCAGAGCGGGAGCAGGAGATGCTGCGGCAGATTGCAAATGACGCTTACACCCGCGAGGAGGCAAAGCGGGAGAAGCTTTTGATGGAAAAATTAAAAGCGGCACAGCAGGAAGTGACAAAAGCTTCGGCACAGCGCTGTTTTGAAGCGGCAAAAGCGGGATTTGACCGGCAGCGGGAGGTACTGGCGCAGGCCGAGGAAGCGGCGGGCGCGGCGTTGGAGCACGCGTTTGATTTTATGGAGCAGGCGTTCGAGAACGGTGAGGAAATGGTGGTGTTTGTCACGGAGCTCACGATTACGTCGGAGTCCGCAGGATTCCTTGCTGAGCATACCTGCGAGCGCTATCTGACATACAACAAGCAGCTTTTAATCGGAACGAGACGAGCGGAGCTGTTGTCGGAGCTGCGCCGGGACAACTGATGATTTCGCAGGAAAGAATATAAAAGGAATATAAGAAGGAATAAAAAGATGCAGTCACAGAATGAACTTAGAAATCTGTTACAGAGAATTGATCATAAGAGTTATCCGGCTTACAAGGATACGAGGGGAAGCTACGATTTCGGCAATTATGTGTTGTCGATGGACCATGTGCAGGGAGATCCGTTTGCCGCACCGTCGAAGGTGAGCGTCCATGTCAGGGGAGGGGCAGCGAAGTTCCCGGCGGATCTCTACCGGATGAAATGCCGCAGGCTGGCAGTGTGCGACTATCTGCTGCGCCAGTTCGGGCGGGAGCTCGAGCGCGTGTCTTTCAAGGCAAAAGGCTCCGGGAAGAGCGGACTTCTGGCAGTGAGCCGTCCGGGACAGGAAGTGTTGGAGCGCACCGCATGCCAGATGGATGAGGCAAAGGGCGATCTGGTGCTTCGCTTTGAGGTGGGATTCCCTGCAAACGGGAGAACTGTCAATGCAAGAGAACTCGAAAAAATCTTCTTTACGTTTCTTCCGGAATGTGTATCGCACAGCCTGTTTTATAAGGCGCTGGATGAAAAGGCGGTGTACCGTGCGGCGGATCTCGCGGAGGATCAGCAGTATATCAGGGATCATTTAAAGGAGCAGGGACTGGTGGCGTTCGTGGCGGATGGTTCCATTCTGCCGCGTGAGTCCGGCGTGTCCGGCAGACCGATGAAGGACGCCGTGAAGTTTACGGCGCCGGAATCCATGAAGGTAAGCTTTGCGCTGCCGCATGCGGGAAAGATACAGGGCATGGGAATAAAGAAAGGAATCACGCTCATTGTCGGCGGCGGATACCACGGCAAATCCACACTGCTTAAGGCACTCGAGCTTGGCGTGTACAACCATATCGCCGGGGACGGCAGGGAGTATGTCATTACCGATGATACGGCGATGAAGATCCGCGCGGAGGACGGAAGAAGCATCAAAAAGGTGGATATCTCCATGTTCATCAACGATCTTCCGAACGGAAAGGATACGAGTGTCTTTTGCACGGAGGATGCGAGCGGAAGCACCTCCCAGGCGGCAAATGTGGTGGAGGCCATGGAGGCGGGAGCGGAGACGTTCCTCATCGACGAGGATACGAGTGCAACGAATTTTATGATCCGCGATGAGCTGATGCAGAGAGTTGTAAACCGCGAGGATGAGCCGATTACACCGTTTATTGACCGGATCAGGGAGCTGTATGAGCAGTACGGCATCTCCACGATTCTGGTGGCGGGAAGTTCCGGCTCCTATTTTCATGTGGCGGACTGCATTGTCCAGATGAACCGCTACAAACCGCAGGAGATCACCGCTTTTGCGAAGGAGGAAGCGGACAGATTCCCGCTGCCGGAGGTGAAGCCGCCGAAACAGGCGGCTCCGAAGTTTGAGCGTGCGGTGCGGCCGGATCGCGCATTCAAGGAAGACGCCCGCATGAAGTTAAAGACAATGGGGCGCGACGGCATCTCCATCAACCGCGATACGATCGATGTGCGCTATGTGGAGCAGCTGGCGGATACGGAACAGCTCGCGGCGCTCGCCTACTTTTTAAAGTATGCCGAACTCCATGTGTTCAACGGAAAACGCACCTTAAGGGAGAGCGTTTCCCTATTGATGCAGTATGTGGAGGAGCACGGACTTGCCGCGGTCACGGAGAGCAGCTATGTGCCGTGCGGGCTGGCGATGCCGAGGGCGCAGGAGATTTTTGCCTGCATCAACCGTTACAGAAGAATCAGTTTGTAGGAAAAGGAACCGGATAACGTGAGTGACAAACCGAATATTGCAGCAGCAGTTCTGGCACATGTAGATGCCGGGAAGACAACTTTATCGGAGGCACTGCTCTATGAGAGCGGAATGATCCGCAAGGCGGGGCGCGTGGACAACAAGGATGCGTTTCTGGATACCTTTGCGCTTGAGAAGGAGCGGGGAATCACCATTTTTTCCAAGCAGGCGGTATTAAAACTGTCGGAGGAGACGATCACGCTTTTAGATACGCCGGGACATGTGGATTTTTCGGCGGAGATGGAGCGGACGCTTCAGGTGTTAGATTACGCGATTCTGGTCATCAGCGGAGCGGACGGCGTGCAGGCGCATACGAGGACGCTGTTTCGGCTTCTGGCGCAGTATGAGGTGCCGGTGTTTTTGTTCGTGAACAAGATGGATCAGCCGGGAACGGACCAGGGGGCGCTGCTCTTGGAACTGAAAAAGGAACTGCATGAGAACTGCGTGGATTTTTCCGAGCAGGAGAGCGATGCTTTTGCGGAAAACGTGGCGGTGTGCGATGAGCGGGTCTTAGAGCAGTATCTGGCAGGGGAAGCGGTCGGAACGGAGCAGATCAAAAGACTGATCCGGGAACGGAAGCTGTTTCCGTGCTATTTCGGATCTGCGCTTAAGATGCAGGGGGTGAAGGAGTTCCTGGCGGACTTTATCCGGTATGCCAGTATCCCTGTCTACGGGGAGACATTCGGTGCGCGGGTATTTAAGATTGCGAGGGATGCGCAGGGAAACCGCCTGACCTACTTAAAAGTGACCGGTGGCAGCTTAAAAGTCAGACAGGTCATCGGGGAGGAGAAGATCAACCAGATCCGCATTTATTCCGGCGAAAAATATGAGACGGCAGAGGAAGTCTGTGCCGGAGGCGTCTGTGTGGTCACGGGTCTGCTTCACACATTCCCGGGGGAGGGGCTCGGCGCAGAGAAAGCGTCCAGACTTCCGGTGTTAGAGCCGGTATTGACTTATCAGATCATACTGCCGGGGGAGGTAAGCCCGGCGGTCATGCTTCCCAGACTGCGGGAACTTGAGGAGGAGGAACCGCAGCTTCACATTGTGTGGGATGAGACCCTAAGAGAGATCCAGGTGCAGGTGATGGGGGAAGTACAACTCGAGGTTTTGAGCGAACTGATCCGCCAGCGCTACGGTGTGGAGGTCGCGTTTGGCGCCGGAAGGATTGTATACAAGGAGACCATTGCAGGTAAGGTGAAAGGCGTGGGACATTTTGAGCCGCTCCGCCATTATGCCGAGGTGCATCTTTTGCTTGAACCGGGAGAGCCGGGAAGCGGGCTCATATTTGAGACAGACTGCAGCGAAGATATGCTCGACCGCAACTGGCAGCGGCTGGTGCTCACCCATCTGGGGGAGAAGGAACACGTCGGTGTGCTGACCGGCTCGGCGCTTACGGATATGAAGATTACGCTCGTTGCCGGACGCGCGCACACAAAGCACACGGAAGGCGGTGATTTCAGGCAGGCAACCTACCGTGCGCTGCGCCAGGGACTGATGCAGGCGGAATCGGTACTGCTGGAGCCGTGGTATGATTTCAGACTCTCGCTCCCTGCCGGGGCGGTCGGACGCGCCATGAACGATATCGACCGCATGAAGGGAACGATTGCCTACAGTGCAGACGGTTGTATTGTGGGAAGTGCGCCCGTGTCCGCCATGCAGAATTACCAGCGCGAGGTGACGGCTTACACCGCGGGAGAGGGGAGACTTTCGGTTGCCTTGAAGGGATATTTTCCCTGCCACAACACGGAGGAAGTGGTGGCGCAGATCGGGTACGATGCCCAGAGTGACCTGGAGAATACGGCGGATTCCGTGTTCTGTGCGCACGGAGCAGGATTCATTGTGCCGTGGGATCAGGTGTTTTCCTACATGCACCTGCCGCCAGTGCTCGGGAAGGATAAGAGCGGGGAGGATTGGCATCCCGGACAGTGGCTGCCGGATGCGGCGAATTTCCACGCAAAGAGCGGGGAGGAAGAAGCC
>SFNH01000134.1 GCA_004554205.1 Clostridium sp. | reverse complement strand
CACAACTATACACCAAGCGTTCTTCTTTTTCAAGTAATAATTTTTCAAAGGTGCATGTCTCCCCGCCCGCTCCGGGGTCCGGCGCAAGCTCCTGCACAAACGATTCAAGATCGGAAATCATCCCCGCTCCCTGCCGGATTAAGCTGTTGCATCCCGCCGACAAGGCATCTGTAATCCTGCCCGGAACAGCATAGACATCCCTCCCCTGCTCCAGCGCAAAATCCGCCGTGATCAGCGATCCGCTCCGCTGCTTTGCCTCCACCACAACAACCGCCCGGACAAGCCCTGATATGATGCGGTTGCGCTGCGGAAAATATCCCGGAAGCGGCTGCGTGCCGGGCGGATACTCCGAGACAACCGAGCCCCGTTCCAAAATCTCCTCATACAGCGCCCGGCTGCTCTTCGGGTAACAGACATCCACACCGCACCCTAAGACGGCGCAGCTGATTCCGCCCACGTCAACCGCTCCCTGATGTCCGGCGGCGTCGATGCCGCGCGCCATTCCGCTCACAACACCGACGCCGCGCGCCGCAAGCATTCTCCCAAGATCCCGTGCCACCGTCCTCCCGTATTCGGAGCACATCCTCGCACCGACAATCGCAACCGTCTCCTCCCGCGGGAGACATCCCTTCACATACAGTCCGTACGGCGGATTTGCGATATGCCTAAGCCTCTTTGGATAAGACGCATCCTCCAGCGACACGAATGAGATCCCGGACTCGCACATCTTAGCGTAAGCCTCCTCCATGTCCGTCTTTTGTGCAGCCCGGACCGCCTGTATTTCTTTTGCCAATAATTGCAAATTTTCCATCTGCTTTTCGCTAAGAAAATAGATATCCCGCGCATTCCCGACCTTTTCGTGGATGCTGATTTTCGCACAGTTGGAAAGTCCGGGAATATTTGCAAACCAATACGCATAATTCATCTCTTCACCTCTCCCAGAACTTTCTGTCAAAGCTTCTGTAGCAGATTGCCTCCTCCAGATGCCGGTCGCAAATCTGCCCGCCGCCGTCCATATCCGCCAGCGTGCGCGCCACCCGCAGAAGTTTGTGATAGGATCTGGCGGTGAGCTGCAGCTTTCCGTAGATTTCTTCCATATACCACTCCTGCTTTTTATCAAGCGCACAATACTCCCGGATCTTCGTGGCAGGTATCTGGCTGTTGTACGAAAATGCTTCCTTCCGGTAGCGCTCCCGCTGAATGTCCTGCGCCACCGCCACGCGCTTCTGGATCGCCGCCGACGTCTCCTCTTTTTGCTGCCCGGTCAATTCCCCGAATGTCAGCGCCGGCGCCTCCACACAGATGTCAATCCGGTCTAAAATCGGCTGGCTGATCCGCTCTAAGTACCGGTGGATCGCCGGCTGCGTACACCTGCATTTCTGCATATCGGGATAATAACCGCACGGGCACGGATTCATCGCCGCCACCAGCATAAAATCCGCCGGATAGACATAACTTCCACCGAGGCGCACCAGATGAACCGCCCCCTCTTCCAGCGGCTGGCGCAGCGCCTCGACCGTCTCCCTGGCGAATTCCGGAAGTTCATCCAGAAACAGCACGCCCTTATGTGCCAGTGAGATCTCCCCCGGCTGCGGGATTTTTCCGCCGCCCGTAAGCCCCTGCACACTCACGGTGTGATGCGGCGCCCTAAACGGGCGCTGCGCAAGCAGACCGTTCTCCCCGGCAAGCATTCCTTTTACACTGTAGATTTTTGACAACTCCATGCGCTCCGACTCCGCAAGCGGCGGCAGAATGGACGGGATACGCGATGCCACCATGGTCTTGCCCGCACCCGGCGGACCCACAAACAGCAGATTGTGCATTCCGGTTACCGCAACCTCGCACGCCCGCTTCATCAGCCGCTGTCCGTGGATCTCCGAGAAATCCGGCAGCACTGCGGTCTGTGTTTCTTCTATATTATATTCCTCTGCGGCGTACTTCTCCCACGACGCATCCTCCAGAAGACGCATGACCTCCCCGATATTTTCCACACCGCAGACAAGCATCCCGGAAACAAGCGCCGCCTCATTTCGATTCGCCCGCGGCACAATGCAGCGTCTAATTCCGCGTTCCTTTGCCTCCGCCACCATCGGAAGCACTCCATGAACCGGCTGCACCACGCCGTTTAATCCGATCTCACCCACGATCAGCACATCATCCTGTACCGCATGCGGAAGCCTTCCCATCGCAGCCAGCACCGCCACTGCAATCGGCAGATCAAACCCGGCTCCGGATTTGCGGATGTCCGCCGGCATAAAATTCACGGTAATTCTGCGCGGCGGCAGCGCACACCCCACATTGCGGAGCGCTGTGCGCACCCGCTCCCTGGCTTCCTTGACCTCCGACGCCAGAAAGCCGACCATCTCAAAAACAGGCATCCCGTCGCTCACATCCGCCTCCACGCAGACAGGCACACTCTGGATACCGCGTATCGTTGCTGTTGCTACTCTGCTATACAACCTGTTCTCCTTTTCCTTATAGAAAATCTGGAATCTCTGTGAAGTGAACACTGCTGAATATCTTAGAAAATACGTTTGATAAAAAGACATGTTTAGTATAACATCATTTGTAGAAAAAGGGAAGCGGCAATTTATCTCCCGCCCCCCGCGCTTTCCATTCCTTTTCGCAGTTTTTCCAGCGCCCGTTTCTCGATTCTAGACACATACGAGCGGGATATTCCAAGCGCCGCCGCAATCTCACGCTGTGTCATCGGTTTACAGGCATAGAGACCGTACCTGTTTTCTATGATATAGCACTCCCTTCCCGAGAGCAGCTTCGGCACAAGCGCCAGCACCTCTCTGGTACGTCTGTCGGTCTCAATCGTCTCCACCACATCCGGTTCATCGCTCTCCACAATATCCAGCAGATGAATCTGATTGCCCTCTTTGTCCGTTCCGATCGGTTCATACAGGGAAACCTCTCTGGCCGTCTTCTTTTTGGAGCGGAAATGCATCAGCAGCTCATTGTCAATGCATCTCGCCGCGTAGGTTGCCAGGCGGCTTCCGTAATCTTCTTTATAAGTAGAGATTGCCTTGATCAGACCGATGGTTCCGATGGAGATCAGATCTTCCATATCTTCATCGGAATTCTGATATTTTTTCGCCACATGCGCTACCAGGCGCATATTCCGGAGCGTCAGTTCTTTTTTTGCCTCAAGGTCGCCGTCTTTCATTTTTTTCAGGCATTCCATTTCCTGTTCTGGTGTGAGCGGAGATAAGAAAGTTTTCACAACGCACCTGAAAAGCTTTATTGATACATTCTATGTATGGGCCATGTTTTCCGTGCTTTTCCCCTCTTTTTTCCGCAAACAAATACATGCCGTCTTTACATCTCCCCCGCCACTTCGCTATAATAGCGTTACATGAAACAGGAGGAATTTTTATGCTGCGCACCCTTACCTACCGCATTTTATCCGCCGCGGACGGACAGACCATTCTGCATTATTTAAAAAGTCTCGGCTATTCCGAACCGATACTGGTACATTTAAAGAAAACAGACCACGGTGTCCTCTTAAACGGCGTGTGGGCGCATATGAATGAAACACTTCACACCGGTGATCTTCTCTGTCTCCGTCTGGAGGAGAAGACTTCCGGCACCTCCATTTTTCCGCAGCAGATTCCCCTCGCGATCTGTTACGAGGACGAGGATCTTCTGGTGATTGACAAGCCGGCAGGCATGCCGGTACACCCGTCTGCCGCGCACCAGAGGGATACGCTTGCAAACGCCGTTGCGGGATATTACCGTGCAAAAGGCGAAATCCGCCCGTTCCGCTGCATCAACCGGCTGGATGCCGACACGAGCGGTCTGATCATCGTCGCCAAAAACATGCTCTCCGCCGCCCTGCTCGGCAAAGCCATGCAGCAGCGTATGATCCGCCGGGAATACCTCGCCGTCGTATGCGGCACGCTCACTGGAAGCGGCACCGTCCACGCGCCGATTGCCCGCGTAAAGCCGGACGATGTCTGCCGGCAGGTTGATTTTCTCTGCGGGGACGATGCCGTCACGCACTACGAGAGCCTCTTATGCCACGCCCCCTATTCCCTGCTCTCCCTTCATCTGGAAACGGGGCGCACACACCAGATCCGTGTCCACATGTCCGCGCTCGGCTATCCTCTGGCAGGCGACCGGCTCTATTATCCAGCATTTTCAGACACAAAAATAAAACGGCAGGCACTTCATTCCCACCGTTTGTCTTTTTCTCATCCCGTCACCGGGGAGATGCTTACGTTTACTTCTCCGCTTCCCTGCGATATGGCTGCGCTAATTGATCCAGAACCTTCTGCTCATAGGGGATCTTCCCGGTCAGCAGCTCCTCGCGGATAAATGCATTGACTTCCTGCTCGCCCCGGACTTCAAGCCGGTACAAAAGCAGTTCAAGAAGCGCCCGCGTATCCTTGTGCATGACATGAAAATCCTTTCCATG
>SFNH01000027.1 GCA_004554205.1 Clostridium sp. | reverse complement strand
ACATGGATTTATATAACGGAAAAGTACGAAAATATGGGATTTATTGAGGTTTATGAAGGAATATAGAGATATGAAAAGGCTGTTTATCCAACAATACCTAATTTCATGGCTTTTTCCTCTCTGTCTTTTTAAGTGATATAAAAAGGTAGAAAAATCTCTTGATTTTCATGTGGATTCATTGTAGCATAGAATTCACGCAAAGGAAAGAGTAAATTTTCTGTCGAACAACCGCGAAAAAAGTCGTCCGAATATGTTTGATTTTCGGATATATTGGGGGTAAAATATAAAAGATAGCGAAAGGAGGCTATGCTGTGGAGGAAGCAGATATCAGTTTCGTTCATCTGGGCATCGCCATAGAACACCTGAAAAACAGCATTTCCGTCTTCGGGTTTCGCATTGCCTACTACGGGATCATCATTGGGGTCGGCATGCTGGCCGGGATGTGGGTCGCGCAGTCGGACGCGAAGCGCAGAGGGCAGGATCCGGAGGTCTATCTGGACTTTGCGCTGTATGGGATCATTTTTTCCATCATCGGGGCAAGGCTCTACTATGTGATCTTTGAGTGGGATTATTATAAGGATAACCTGCTCCAGATCTTCAACCTCAGGGGAGGCGGTCTCGCCATCTATGGCGGCGTGATCGCGGCGGTGCTTACGCTCATCATCTACACCCGAATAAAGAAGCTCTCGTTCTTTTCCATGGCCGACAGCGGTGTGCTGGGGCTTGTGACGGGGCAGATCATCGGGCGATGGGGCAACTTCTTCAACTGCGAGGCGTTCGGAGGGTATACGGACAGCCTGTTTGCCATGCGGATCAAGCGTTCTCTGGTAAATGCGAATATGCTCAATGAGAATGTCTTAAGCCATCTGATCGTGGAGAACGGCGTGGAGTATATCCAGGTCCATCCGACCTTTCTGTATGAATCTCTCTGGAATCTGGGGCTTTTGCTGTTTATGCTCTGGTACAGGAAACGCAAGAGGTTCGACGGGGAGATGATGTGGATCTATCTGCTCGGCTATGGAGCCGGCAGGTTCTGGATTGAGGGTCTGCGCACGGATCAGCTCATTTTATTCGGGACCGGGCTGCCTGTATCACAGGTTCTGTCACTGGGGCTGGTTCTTACTTCTGCGGCCTGCCTGACGTATCGCTACAGGAGACTTCGACAGACGACAAAAGGAGAAGATTCAGATGGTAATTTCTAAAGAAGACCTGGTACAGAAGATTGAATGTGCGAGGCAAAAACTCAACGACAGCATTGAGAAAGGCGAAAAGTATGAGTCCATTTATCAAAACAGCGTGGAGCTGGATCGGTTGATCGAACTATATATTGTATCAGGATTTTAAGAGATGTACATATCTTGGAGGCGGTTGCAAAAGCGTTGCAGCCGCCTCATTTTTTTATTATTTTTTGTGAAAAAACCTTGCTATTTTCTTACGAATGTACTAGAATTATCATACAAGTGGTGGGAAGTGGAACAAAGTGGTAGATGATGGTGCATAAGTGGCGCGTTAGGGTAACAGGTGATTTCTATGTTCATGGGTGAGTATAATCACACGGTAGACGCAAAGGGAAGGCTGATCGTGCCTTCCAGGTTCAGAGAGCAGCTTGGAGATGAATTCGTTGTGACGAAGGGACTCGACGGCTGTCTGTTTGCCTATGAGAATACCGAGTGGAAAGCCCTTGAGGAGAAGCTCCACACCCTGCCGCTCACGAATGCCAACGCGAGGAAATTCTCCCGCTTTTTCCTGGCAGGCGCCACCACCTGTGAAGTGGACAAGCAGGGACGGATTCTTTTGCCCGCCGTCTTAAGGGAATTTGCCCGGATCGATAAGGAAGCGGTGCTCGTCGGAGTGGGGAGCCGGATTGAGATCTGGAGCAGGGAGAACTGGACGCAGTCAAACACCTACGACGATATGGAAGAGATCGCGGAAAATATGGAAGGGCTTGGAATTTAAGATGGCATTTGAGCACAAATCCGTTTTACTGAAAGAAACCATAGAGAGCCTCATGATTCGTCCGGACGGCATTTATGTGGACGGCACATTGGGCGGCGGAGGACATGCCTTTGAAGTGTGCAGGCGCCTGGGTGAGGGAGGGCGGCTTGTAGGGATCGATCAGGACGCGGACGCGGTTTACGCCGCCTCGGAGCGGCTTGCAGGGTTCGGGGAGCGCGTAACGATCGTGAGGAATAACTACGAGAACATTGCCGAAGTCTTGGCATCGCTTGGCATCGAAAAGGCAGATGGCATTTATCTTGATCTGGGGGTTTCCTCCTACCAGCTAGATACGGCGGAGCGGGGCTTTACTTACCGTGAGGACGCGCCCCTCGATATGCGGATGGACCAGCGGGGCAGCCTCACGGCGGCGGATATTGTAAATACTTACAGCGAATCCGAGCTGTACCGGATAATCCGGGACTACGGAGAAGAGAAATTTGCGAGAAACATTGCGAGGCACATTGTAAATAACAGGCAGGAGAAGCCCTATGAGACTACGGGAGAGCTGACCGGGACCATTCTGGCGGCGATTCCGGCGAAGGCGCGGGCGACGGGCGGCCATCCGGCGAAGCGCACCTTCCAGGCAATCCGGATTGAGCTCAATCATGAGCTTGATGTGCTGAACCGCTCCATTGACACGATGATCGGTCTGTTAAAGCCGGGCGGGAGGCTCAGCATTATCACATTCCACTCGCTTGAGGACCGGATCGTGAAGAACCGTTTTCGCGAGAATGAGAATCCCTGCATCTGCCCGCCGGAGTTTCCGGTGTGCGTGTGCGGAAGGAAGAGCAGGGGCACGGTGGTGACAAAAAAGCCCATTGTGCCGACAGATAAAGAGATTGAGGAGAATAAGCGGGCGAAGAGCTCGAAGCTGCGCGTGTTTGAGCGCGGCGACAAGTAGTGTGTTCCGGCCGGCGGGCCGGTGCATCGGAAAGGGAGGGATAGGTATGGCTGCAAAGAGAAGAGAAGCGGCAGGGCAGTCCTATGTGTATGGGAGCGCCGCGCGCGCGGCGCAGACTGTGAGAGAGCCGTCAAGACCCGGACGGCAGGAAATACGCCGTGCGGCTGTGAGCCATACTGTCAGAAGAAATCAGGAAAGAGCGCTTCACATGGATCTTCCCTATGTGGTAATGCTGACGGCTGCGGCTGTCTGCGCGCTGTATATCTGTGTAAGCTACCTGCATGTGCAGTCTTCCATCACCGGAAGAATCCATCATATCGAGGTCTTAGAGCAGGAGCTTGAGCTGCTCAAATCGGAGAACGATGCATTGCAGACCAGGATCAATACGGACATTGACTTAGACCATATATACAAGGTTGCGACGGAGGAGCTTGGGATGGTGTATGCGGGTCGAGACCAGGTGATTCTGTATGACAAAACGGAAAGCGAGTATGTAAGGCAGTATGAGGACATCCCGGGAAAATGACCAGACTTCCCGCAGCGGCGGGAAGCAGATGTCCGGCAAACGTCGGATTTTTAATAGCGATATGCGGGAAAAGCTGGCGGTCACGGTCATCGTGATCACGCTGGCTTTGTTTGCGCTCATCTATGTGCTCTACCACATTGTGGATACAAATAAGGACAGCTATAACCAGATCGTGCTCTCCCAGCAGGAGTATGACAGCCGTGTGATTCCCTACCGGCGCGGCGATATCGTGGATCGGAACGGAACCTACCTCGCCACAACGGAGAAGGTGTACAATCTGATCATCGACCCGAAGCAGATCATGTCCGACAGGGAAAATTTTTTAGACGCCACTGTGGCGGCGCTCGCAAGCGTGTTCGGCTACGAGGAGGGCGCTATCCGGACGCTCATTACCGACAATCCCGATAAGGCGTATGTGCGCTACGCGCGCCAGCTCTCCTATGACCAGAAAAACGCATTTGAGGAGTATCGGGATCAGACGAACAGAGCAAACGCCAAGGCTGACGTGAGAGCGCGGATAAAGGGCGTGTGGTTTGAGGACGAATACAAGCGAATCTATCCGTACGATTCCCTTGCCTGCAATGTAGTCGGCTTTGCCGCCTCAGACGGAAGCATCGGAAACGGAGGCATTGAACAGTCCTATAACGCCTCACTGATTGGGACCAACGGCCGGGAATACGGATACTTAAATGATGATTCCAATTTGGAGCGCGTTATCAAATCCGCGGTCAACGGTGACACCGTGGTCTCCACCATCGACGTGAATATCCAGAATGTGGTGGAGAAACGGATCGCGGAGTGGCAGGCGGACCCGGGCGCAGACCGTGTCGGGGTAGTCGTCATGGATCCAAATAGCGGAGAAGTGCTTGCCATGGCGGACAGTAAGAGCTTTGACTTAAATGATCCCCGTGCCGTCTCCGGGAACTATACGGATGAGGAGATCCGCGAGATGGGGATTAAGGAGGCCGTGGATACCTACAACCGCAAACACAGGGACAGCGATGGCGTGACGATCACGGCGGAACAGGTGACGGAGCATTTTTCCGAGGAGGAGATCCGCTCCTACGGCCTGCAGGTGGCCTGGAACAGGGAGTGGCGCAATTACTGTATCAGCGATACCTACGAGCCCGGTTCGCCCTCCAAGATCTTCACGGTCGCGGCGGCAATGGAGGAGGGGCTTATCACGCCGGACGATACATTCTACTGCGACGGCTACCAGGACGTGGCGGATTTTAAGATCAAGTGTACCGCGTACAGCAGAGGGGGGCATCAGAATGTCAATGTTGCGGAATCTCTGATCGTTTCCTGCAACGACGCCATGATGCAGATAGCGGCAAGAACCGGCGCCTCTAAATTCTCGGCGTATATGAAGCTGTTTGGATTCGGGGAGAAGACCGGGATCGACCTGCCGGGTGAGGCGGATGCGAGAGGGCTGGTCTACACGGCTGAGAATATGCGCCCGACCGACCTTGCCACCAATGCTTTCGGTCAGAACTACAACTGCTCCATGATCCAGATGGCGGCGGCGTACTGCTCTGTCATCAACGGCGGCTCCTACTATGAGCCCCATGTGGTGAAGCAGATCTTAAACGAGCAGGGCTCCGTGGTGAAGAAGGTGGAGCCGAAGCTGGTGCGGGAGACCGTGTCCGAGTCCACGAGCAATTTTATCAAAAACGCGCTTTTCAGAACCGTGAACGAGGGCACCGGAAAGGCGGCGGCAGTCGCGGGCTATGACATTGCCGGAAAGACCGGTACGGCGGAGAAGCTTCCGCGTTCCGCGAAAAATTACCTCGTATCATTCTGCGGCTTCGCCCCGGCAGACGACCCTCAGGTGCTGGTGTATGTCGTCATTGACACGCCGCATGTTGACGATCAGGCGCACAGCTCCTATGCGAGCGGCGTGTTCCAGAAGATCATGTCCGATATCCTGCCTTATTTAAACGTATTCCCGACTGTGGACTTTGAGTCGGAGGACTCTTTGGGGGCAGGGGAGCTCCCGGAGGATGAGGGGATAAGCGGCAATGCCGGAATCACGCCGGAGGCGCCCGAGGAAACCGAGGCGAAGGTGTATGAGACCGAAGAATATGTAGCGCCGGATGATGAGGGCAGCGGCGTGCCGGAGGAAGTGCCGGGGGAAGCGCCGCAGGAAGCGGAGGAAAGCGCACCGGCGGAAGCGGCAGAAGGACCGCCGGCGGAAGCGGAGGAAAGCGCGGCGGTTCTAAACGAGTGACCGGGACTCATAAGTTATGATAATGAGGGCTTCGGGGGTCGGCAATGAGTTCCAACCAGACTCATCATCGGGCGAGGATCGCCGTCCTGTTTTCTCTGCTGTGTCTGTGCACGGTGGGACTTACAGGGCGGCTTGTGTTTCTTATGATGTACCGGGCTGAGCATTACAGCCGGATGGCCGAGGAGCTCCACGAGCGGGAGAGGACCATCAAGGCGGCGCGGGGAAATATCGTGGATGCCACAGGAACGGTGATCGCCACGAACCGCACGGTCTGCACGATCTCCGTCATCTACAATCAGGTGAGGGACCGGGAGAAGGTCATAGAAACCCTGTGCCGGGAGCTTGACATGGAGGAGGAGAAGGTGCGCAAAAAGGTAGAAAAGCGCAGCTCCCGTGAGATCATCCGCACCAACGTTGACAAAAAGACCGGAGATAAGATCCGCAATTTCCATCTGGAGGGGGTGAAGGTTGACGAGGATTACAAGCGGTATTATCCCTATGACAGCCTCGCCTCAAAGGTGCTTGGCTTTACCGGCGGTGACAACCAGGGCATCATCGGCCTGGAGGTCGCCTATGAATCGTGCCTTAAGGGGACGAACGGGACGATACTGACGATGACGGACGCGGCGGGGGTGGAGATCGAGAATGCCTTTGAGGATCGGATCGAGCCAATCCCCGGAAACGACCTGCACATCAGCCTTGATGTGAACATCCAGCAGTACGCGGAGCAGGAGGCGTACGAGACCATGGAGCGAAAGGGCGCAAAGAGAGTCTCCATCATCGTGATGAATCCGAAGAATGGGGAGATCATGGCGATGGTGAATGTGCCGGAATTTAATTTAAATGATCCGTTCACGCTGAATGTGGAGGAGCCGGCGGGTATATCTGAAAAAGAGAGGCAGGAGCTGTTAAACCAGATGTGGCGCAACCCCGCCATCAACGACACCTATGAGCCCGGCTCCACCTTCAAGATCATCACCGCGGCCGCGGGGCTCGAGGCGGGCGTGGTGGGGCTGGACGATAAATTCGTATGTCCGGGCTTCCGCATCGTCGAGGACAGGAAGATCCGCTGCCACAAGGTAGGCGGCCATGGCGCGGAGACCTTTTTGCAGGGCGCGATGAATTCCTGCAACCCGGTTTTCATCGATGTGGGGCAGAGACTTGGAATTGATAATTATTATCATTATTTTGAACAGTTTGGGCTGAAGAGCAAAACGGGGATCGACCTGCCCGGAGAGGCGGGGACGATCATGCACAAGAAGGAGAATATGGGGCTCGTGGAGCTTGCCACAGTGTCCTTCGGGCAGTCCTTCCAGATCACGCCGATCCAGCTCATCACCACGGCGGCGTCCATCGTAAACGGGGGCAGCCGCGTGACGCCCCATTTCGGCGTGAAGGTGGTAAATTCGGAGGAAACGACCATACACCGCTTTCGCTATCCGGTAAAACAGCACATTGTATCGGAACAGACCAGCGCTTCGATGCGCTATATTTTAGAGCAGGTGGTGGCGGGCGGGAGCGGAAAGAGGGCGGCGCTTCCCGGCTACAGGATCGGAGGAAAGACCGCTACCTCGGAGAAGCTTCCAAGGAGCTTAAAAAAATATATTTCTTCGTTTATCGGCTTCGCCCCGGCGGACGATCCGCAGGTGATCGCGCTGATCACGATCGACGAGCCGCAGGGCATTTACTACGGCGGAACCATCGCGGCGCCGGTGATCGCGGAACTTTTTAAGAATATTCTTCCGTATTTAGGAATTGAGGAAGCTAAGGAAGAAACTGCATCATGAAAGACAAACAGAGGTTGATTATTCGCCGGAAAAGACGTATACTTATGAATGCGGAGTGATACATGAAAGCGGACGGCGGCCGTCCGGGACTTTCATAATACATAGACATTGAGGAGTGCATCATGATTAACGAGACGATACTGGCGATCATCATCGCTTTTGCCATCAGCGCGATCCTCTGCCCCATTGTGATCCCGTTTCTTCACAAGCTGAAATTCGGGCAGCAGGTGCGGGAGGATGGGCCGCAGGCACATTTAAAAAAGCAGGGAACACCCACGATGGGAGGGCTGGTAATCTTAACCAGCATTGTCATCACCTCGCTGTTTTATCTGAAGGAGTATCCGAAGATCATCCCGGTGCTGTTTATGACCGTGGGCTTTGGCATCATCGGATTTCTCGACGATTACATCAAGATCGTGATGAAGCGGTCGGAGGGTTTAAATCCGAAGCAGAAGCTTTTAGGTCAGATAGCCATTACCGGTGTCTTCACATACTACCTGGCAAAGTCCGGGGAGGTGGGGACCGCGGCGCTCATCCCCTTTACCGGCGGCTTCGACAATGGATATTACATGAATATGGGAATCCTGTTTGTGCCGTTCGTATTTTTCGTGGTTCTGGGTACGGACAACGGCGTCAATTTCACCGACGGACTGGACGGACTGTGCACCAGCGTGACAATCCTGGTCGCAACCTTCATGACGATCGTGGCGATCGGCGAGGACAGCGGCATCAGTCCGATCACCGGGGCGGTGGTGGGAAGCCTGCTGGGATTTCTGCTGTTTAATGTATACCCGGCCAAGGTCTTCATGGGCGATACCGGTTCGCTTGCGCTGGGCGGTTTTGTGGCGTCGAGCGCGTTCATGATGCAGATGCCGTTCTTTATCCCGATCGTGGGGATGATCTATCTGGTGGAGGTATTGTCCGTCATTATACAGGTAACTTACTTTAAGGCAAGCGGCGGGAAGCGGATCTTTCGGATGGCGCCGATCCATCACCATTTCGAGCTTGGAGGCTGGCCGGAGACCAGGGTCGTTGCGGTATTTTCCATTACCACCGCAATCCTCTGTCTGATCGCTTACTTAGGACTATAATTAGGAGGAAAGATACATGAGCAGCCAGAAAGTATTAGTAGCGGGTTCCGGGAAAAGCGGGATCGCCGCCGCAAGGCTTCTCCTTAAAATGGGCGGGGAGGTCGTGCTCTACGATGGCAATGGTGAGCTGGACCCGGAGAAGTTAAAGGAAAATTTTGATGAGGACGCAAAGCTTACGGTCGTGCTGGGGGATCTTGCGAGGTCTGATCTTCTGGGCGTGGAGCTTTCGATCATCAGCCCGGGCATTCCTCTCGACGCGCCCTTTGTCTCCGTGCTTGACGGGGCGGACATCCCGATCTGGAGCGAGATCCAGCTTGCGTACCATGTCGCGAAGGGAAAGCTTATCGCCATTACCGGCACCAACGGAAAGACTACCACCACGGCGCTTGTCGGCGAGATCATGAAAGCATGGTTTGAGGATGTGTCTGTTGTGGGCAACATCGGAACCCCCTACACGGAAACGGCGCTTGCGACCACGGAGAAGTCCGTGACGGTGGCGGAGGTGTCGAGCTTCCAGCTTGAAACGATCATGGATTTTCGTCCGAATGTGAGTGCAATCCTCAATATTACGCCGGATCACTTGAACCGCCACGGCACGATGGGAAATTACATCGCGGTAAAGAAGCGCGTGGCGGCCAATCAGACCGAGAACGACAGCATCGTATTAAATTATGACGATCCGGCGCTCAGGGAGTTCGGCGAGAGCAAAGACTTAAAACCGAAGGTGATCTTTTTCTCCGCCACGCAGACCCTGAAGGAGGGAATGTACTTAGACGGCGATCAGATGATCTATGCCCATGACGGGAGAAGCGAAGCGGTCTTAAATATCCGCGAGGATATGCAGCTTTTAGGGAAGCACAACCACGAGAACGTGATGGCCGCCGTCGCGATCGGCATCTGCATGGGTGTGCCGATGGATACGATCCGCAGGGTGGTGAAGGAGTTTAAGGCGGTGGAGCACCGCATTGAGTTTGTGCGGGAGCGCACAGGCGTTAAGTATTACAACGACTCCAAGGGGACGAATCCGGATGCGGCGATCCAGGCGATCCGCGCCATGCCGGGCCCCATCCTTTTGATCGCGGGCGGCTATGACAAGAACAGTGAGTATGATGAGTGGGTTAAGGAGTTTAAAGATAAGGTAAAGTATCTGGTGCTCATCGGCCAGACCCGCGACAAGATTGCGGAGTGCGCGAAGGCGCACGGCTTTACGGACATCATGTACGCCGAGGATATGCCGGAGGCGGTGCGCGTCTGTGCAGCCTATGCCGAGAGCGGGGACAATGTGCTGCTCTCCCCGGCCTGCGCAAGCTGGGGAATGTTTGACAACTATGAGCAGCGCGGCGACATTTTCAAAGAGTGCGTGAGAAATCTGTAGGAGGGAGCCTATGGCAAAGAGAAATAAGCCGAAGCGGTTTTATGATTACAGTCTTTTGTTCTGTATCATATTTCTGACGGCTTTCGGGCTGGTGATGATCTACAGCGCCAGCTCCTATACGGCGCAGCTAAAGTACAACAACGCGTCGTACTTTATGATGCGTCAGCTTAAGATTGCGGCAGCCAGCCTTATCCTGGCGCTCGCCATTTCCAGGATGGATTACCACTGGTATGCCAGGTTCGCTCTGTTTGGCTACCTTCTTTCCTATGTGCTCATGATCGCGGTGTCGATCTTCGGGCGCGAGGTAAACGGAAAGAAGCGGTGGCTCGGCGTCGGCCCGGTCAGCTTCCAGCCGACGGAGTTCGTCAAGATCGCGCTGATCGTGCTCTTAGCGGCGGTCATCACCCAGATGGGGAAGAAGATCGACAACTGGAAAAATATGGCGGCGGTTATGGCGCTGACGCTCCCCATCGCTGGCATCGTCGCGGCAAACAACCTAAGCTCCGGGATCATCATCGTCGGCATCGCCTTTGTCATGCTGTTTGTGGCGTGCAAGAAGAAATGGCCGTTCATCGCCTGCGCGGGGGTGGGCGCGGCGGCTATTGCCGCCGCGGGGCCGCTCGCGACTTTCCTGGAAAAGATCAAGCTTTTAAAGCCTTACCAGTTAAAGCGGATCCATGTCTGGCTGGATCCGGAGGCGTACCCGTTAGAGGGCGGCTACCAGGTGCTTCAGGGCCTGTACGCGATCGGTTCGGGCGGTCTGGTGGGGAAGGGTCTCGGCGAGAGCATCCAGAAGATGGGCTTTGTGCCGGAGGCGCAGAATGACATGATCTTCTCCATTATCTGTGAGGAGCTCGGGCTGTTCGGGGCGGTGTCGGTCATTTTGATCTTCCTGTTTATGATCTACCGCTTTATGCTGATCGCCAACAATGCGCCGGATCTGTTCGGGGCGCTGATCGTCGTGGGCGTTATGGCGCACATCGCGATCCAGGTCATCTTAAATATTGCGGTTGTGACGAACACCATTCCCAATACGGGCATCACCCTGCCGTTTATCAGCTACGGGGGCACCTCGGTGCTGTTTCTGATGGTGGAGATGGGCATGGTCCTAAGCGTATCAAACCAGATAAAGCTGGAAAAGTAAGCGCACCTTGAGCAGAGAGCATACATAGGATAGAAGTATAGGCAGAGTGTGCAGGAGGGATTGTGCTTGTCTGTGATCCATATCCAGGGCTTACGGTGCTTGAAGGGGAAAATCGATATACAGGGTTCCAAAAACGCGGTGCTGCCTGTGATGGCAGCATCACTTCTTCATAGAGGAACGGTCGTGATAACCAATGTCCCCGAAATACAGGATGTCATCTGTATGATGGGGATATTGGAATATCTGGGGTGCTCCTGCAGTCTTGAGGACGGATGCCTTACCATCTGCACGGAGCAGGCGGCATTGTCGGAGATACCGGGCAGCCTTGCGCGCCGGATGCGCTCCTCCGTCATGCTGCTCGGGCCGATGCTCGGAAGGTTTGGGAAAGCGGTCACCGTCCACCCCGGCGGCTGCTCTATCGGAAAGCGGCCCATTGACCTGCATTTATACGGTCTTCGGGCGCTGGGAGCCGAGATCCGGGTGGAGGGGGAGCGCATCAGCGCATCGACGCCGGGGCTTTTGGGCGGAGAGGTGCGGTTTGGCTACCCGAGCGTGGGGGCAACCGAGAATGTGCTTCTGGCGGCTGTCGCGGCCAGGGGGACAACGGTGATCGAAGGCGCCGCGCTGGAGCCGGAGATTGAGACGCTGTGTCTTTTCCTTAAGGAGCTGGGAGCAGATATCGCGGGCATCGGCACTCATACTCTGACGGTGAGCGGCTCTATCCCCCTCCACGATGCGAGCTTTGCCATACCGGGGGATCGGATCGTGGCGGGCACATATCTCGGCGCGGTGATGAGCGCGGGCGGCGAGGTGCTGCTTTCCGGCGCGCCGGTGCGCCACATGGAGAGCACTCTTAAGCTTGCAAAGCACATGGGCGCAAAGCTTAAGATCGTGCCGGAGGGGCTTATTGTCTCCATGGAGAAGCGCCCGGCGGCAGCGGACTTTGAGACGGGACCTTATCCGGGATTTTCCACGGATCTGCAGTCAGTGATGATGGCGGTGGCAGCCACGGCGGAGGGAACCTCCCATATCCGCGAGACCGTGTTTGAAAATCGTTTTTCTACCGCAAAGGAATTGCAGAAGATGGGCGCGCATATTATAATAGACGGAAAGACGGCCCGTGTGGATGGTGTCCGCCCCCTGGGGGGAGGGACGGTGGTTGCGAAGGATCTGCGGGGCGGGGCGGCGCTTGTGGTCGCCGGGCTTGCCTGCGCGCAGGAGACGAGAGTGCTTGGCTATGAACATATAAACAGAGGCTACGAGGATATCTGCCGGGATTTAAAGAGCGCCGGGGCAGAGATCACTCTGAAAGAGGATTAGAGAGAAAATGCGGGAGAGACTACCGGGAAAAAAGAAAACAATATTTTTGGCAGCGGCGATCGTGGCGCTCCTTCTCGTCACCTTGTTTTTGTCGGTGAAGATCACGGATATTACGGTGACGGGCAGCGAGCGCTACACCGACGAGCAGCTTATCAATCTGCTGTTTCCGGACAAGGTGAGCAGGAATACCGCTGTCTGTTATTTGAGGGACCGGCTAAAGGAGCATGAGAAGATCCCGTTTGTGGAGGATTATAAGCTGGAATTTAAGGGGCTTAACCGTCTCGAGATCATTGTCTACGAAAAGAGCGTGGTGGGCTGCGTTTCCTACATGAGCAGCTATATGTATTTTGACAAGGACGGCATTGTCGTGGAGAGCGCAAACCGGGAGCTTTCCGGCGTACCGCGGATCACGGGCTTAAAATTCGGCCATATCGCCCTTTATCAGAAGCTCCCCGTGGAGAGCGAGCAGATTTTCGAGGAGATATTAAATCTGACCCAGATTTTGTCCATATATGGGCTTGAGGTGGACAGGATTCAGTACAACAGCTTCGGCGAGGCGAACCTTTACATGGGAAATGTGGAGGTGGTTCTGGGAAGCAATGAGAGCTTAAACGGAAAGATCGCGGAGCTTTGCGATATGCTTCCAAAGCTTGAAGGCTTAAGCGGTACGCTGTATCTGGATACCTACGATGAGACCGGTACGGGGGGTATGTATGCTTTTAAACCGGCGCCCTGACAGGATTGTATGTTAGAAAATACAAACTTGATCCTGAAATTCGGGTAAAAAATATGAAATCAGAGGTTGATATTTTTCGGAAAATAACTTATAGTAATAAATAGACTAGTTTTTACAATATTACAGAAATGTTACGAGCGGTGAATCTGATGAGAGGTTAAGGAGGAAAAAGTCTTGCTGGAGATTAAGATAAATGAGGCGGAGAATTCTGCCCGGATCGTGGTGATCGGCGTCGGGGGCGCGGGAAATAATGCGGTGAACCGCATGATTGATGAGAATATTCTCGGAGTGGAGTTTATCGGGATCAATACCGATAAGCAGGCGCTCCAGTTCTGTAAGGCTCCGACTGCGATGCAGATCGGCGAGAAGCTGACGAGAGGGCTCGGCGCGGGCGCGAAGCCCGAGATCGGTCAGAAGGCGGCGGAGGAAAGCTCTGAGGATCTGGCAGCTGCCATCAGGGGTGCGGATATGGTGTTCGTGACCTGCGGTATGGGCGGCGGCACCGGGACGGGCGCGGCTCCGGTCATCGCAAAGATCGCTAAGGACATGGGAATTCTGACGGTCGGCGTTGTCACCAAGCCGTTCCGCTTCGAGGCAAAGACCCGCATGACGAATGCCCTGGCGGGGATTGAAAATCTAAAAGCAAACGTGGATACCCTGATCGTGATCCCGAACGACAAGCTGCTTGAGATCGTGGATCGCAGGACCACGATGCCGGATGCGCTCCGCAAGGCAGACGAGGTACTCCAGCAGGCAGTACAGGGGATTACCGACCTGATCAATGTGCCGGGTCTCATCAATCTGGATTTCGCGGATGTGCAGACTGTCATGACAAATAAAGGTATCGCCCATATCGGAATCGGACATGCAAAGGGCGAAGAGAAGGCGATCGAGGCTGTGAAGCAGGCAGTTGCGAGTCCGCTCCTTGAAACTACGATTGAGGGCGCTACGCATGTGATCATCAATATCTCCGGCGACATCAGCCTGATTGAGGCAAACGAGGCGGCAAGCTACGTTCAGGAGCTTGCGGGCGACGATGCAAATATCATCTTCGGCGCGATGTACGATGAGGACGCGCAGGACGAGGCGACGATCACGGTCATCGCAACCGGTCTTGACGCCCATGGGGTAAATACTCCGGTCAATAAGGCGATGGCGGGCTTCAACAATTACAAGCCGAAGGTGCCGTCCGGCGTGAATGTGTCTGCCCCGGCGCCGAGCCACGCGGCGGTAGCGGAGGCGAGCGCGACGGCAGCGCAGCAGCCGGCAGGAACCGGCGCGGCGCCGCAGCAGGGCGCGGTTCCGACCCACAGCGCATACCGTCCGCTGAATCAGACCCAGATCAATATCCCGGATTTTCTGAAGAATAAGAAATAAGCATTAAGACGTCCCCTGTTTTGTGTTTACAGAACAGGGGTTTTTTGTTATACTGATACGGACAATAATATTTACGATTGAGACTGGACAGGGGCGTCATGGCGATTTCATACAAGCTTGAGAAATTTGAGGGTCCGTTGGACCTTCTCTTACATCTGATAGAGAAAAATAAGGTGGATATCTATGACATTCCGATCGTGGAGATCACGCAGCAGTATTTGGATTATGTCAACCAAATGGAAAGGGAAGACTTAAATGTCGTCAGCGATTTCCTTGTGATGGCGGCGACGCTCCTTGACATCAAGTCGCGTATGCTGCTCCCGGCTGAGACGAATGAGGAGGGCGAGGAGGAGGACCCGCGGGCAGAGCTTGTGGCTCGCCTTCTGGAGTATAAGCGCTACAAGCTGATGGCGCAGGAGCTTCTCGATATGGAGGAGAATGCGGGCGACCTGCTTTTTAAGGCGCCCACGGTGCCGAGGGAGGTGGCGAAGTACGAGCCGCCTGTGGATCTTGACAAGTTGCTTGATGGGCTGACACTCGCCAGGCTCCAGGGGATTTTTGAGTCCGTGATGAAGCGCAAGGAGGAGAAGGTAGACCCCATACGGAGCAACTTCGGCACGATCAAAAAGGAGCCGGTGAGCCTTGAGACGAAGATTCTCAATGTGATGGGGTATGCGAGAAAGCACCGGACATTCAGCTTCCGCCAGATATTAACGCGGCAGACGGACAAGCTCGAGGTGGTGGTGACTTTTCTGGCGATCCTGGAGCTGATGAAGATCGGGAAGATTCATCTGACGCAGGAGCACACCTTTGACGATATGTACATTGAAACCCTCGAGGCGGAGGGCGAGGAGACGGAGCTTGACCTTGCGGGGCTCGAGGATTTGGAAGGATAAGAGGAGAGTATGGGAAGTTTGTTTGACGAGGATGAGGAAGGGTTTGATCTGGCTGCCGTGGAGGCGCGGCATAAAGAATTGGAGGCGGAGGAGAAGTTTGAGCAGATGGAGCTTGAACTGGGACCATCCGATCAGGGAATCTACCCGGAGAGCGACTGGGAGGCAATCGTGGAGGCGGTTCTCTTTACCATGGGCAATTCTGTGGAGCTAAGGCAGCTCGCGATCGCCATCGACCAGAGCGAGAAGGTGACGAAGCGTGTGGTGGAAAGCCTTAAAGAGCGCTACAGCCGGGAAAACCGGGGGATGCAGATCATTGAGCTTGAGGATTCCTATCAGATGTCCACACGGGCAGAGTATTACGAGAATCTGATCCGGGTGGCGTCGGCGCCGAAGAAGCATGTGCTGACGGACGTCGTTTTGGAGACGCTCTCGATAGTCGCGTACAAACAGCCGGTCACGAAGATGGAGATCTCAAAGATCCGCGGCGTCTCCTCCGACCATGCGGTGAACCGTCTGGTGGAGTACGGGCTGATCTGCGAGGTCGGCAGGCTCGACGCGCCGGGCCGCCCGGCGCTGTTTGCGACGACGGAGGAATTTTTGAGGCGTTTTGGCGTGGGCTCCACCACGGATCTACCCACGATCGATCCGGAGCAGGAGGAGGAGATCGAAAAGGAGGTCGAGGAGGAGCTTCAGATGAAGCTTTCCGCGGGGACGCCAGATGCGGAGGCGGACGTTTTGACGGACGAAGCGGATGAAGGGAGCATGGAAGCGTATGAGGAAGAATATCAGGATTAAATATTTCAGTGATGAGATTGAACGCCTTACCTACATCGGGGGGAAGTCCGACTGGATCGACCTGCGCGCCGCGGCGGATGTGGAGTTAAAGGCGGGCGAGTTTAAGCTGATCCCGCTCGGAGTTGCGATGGAGCTTCCCGCCGGGTACGAGGCGCATATTGTGCCGCGCAGCAGCACATTTAAGAATTTCGGCATCATCCAGACAAACCATATGGGCGTGGTCGATGAGAGCTACTGCGGCGACAATGACCAGTGGTTTTTCCCGGCGTACGCGTTGCGGGACACAAGGATACAGACGGGAGACAGGATCTGCCAGTTCCGCATCATGGAGCATCAGCCGGAACTCTCTTTTGAGGAAGTGAAAAGCCTCGGACATGAGGATCGGGGCGGACACGGAAGCACCGGAAGAAGGTAGGAAGATGGCGGGACAAAGAAGAAGACGCAGAAGGAGACGGCAGGCGGTTCGTGCGCGCCTGCTGCTTTTCGCACTCCTTATCGGCGCGGTTTTCGGCTTCCTCCGCTTTAAGGAGAGCAGGGAGCGGAAAGCATTTGCCATGGAAGGCATCGAAGCGCTTGAGCAGGGCGACTATGAGAATGCCATCGCCTCGTTTGACAGGGCGCTTTTAAAGTCGAGGGGGAAGACCGGTTCTTTTGAGAAGGAGGTATTACTTTACCGCGCGGAGGCAGAATATCAGAAGGGCGATTACGCGGCGGCGCTTGATACTTATGAACGCCTGCTTGCCGGGGACGGGAAAAATGAGGCGTACCGGACCGGCGCGGCGCTCTGCCTGGCGGAGAGTGGCGACTATGAGCGTGCGTTAGAGCTAGGGTCAGTGCCGGCGTATGTCTATAACCGCATGGCAAAATCGCAGATTGAAGCCGGGGAGTACGAGAAGGCGTCGGAGAGTGTCGAGGCGGGCCTTGCGGCAGCTTCGAGCGCCGGCGCGGAAGGCATGGATGATAAAGAGAAAGCAAAAAAGGCAAAAAAGAGGGGCGGCGCTTTCCCATCGGAGGAGATTACCGACCGGGCAGTCCGTGACCTTGAGTACAACAGGGCGGTGATCGCGGAGTTTCAGGGCGACTACAAAAAGGCGCTTGCGCTGTTTGAGGCATACTCCGCCGCGCATGGAACGAATGAGCGGGTGGAGCGGGAGATCGCGTTCTTAAGAACCCGCCAGGGCAGCAAAGAGTGAGTGGAGAGACGATGGCAGAATTATTTGATATGAAGGACGTTGAGGAGCGGGTCATTTTGCTGGCAGTCGCCGTGAGCGATGGCGATGACACGGCGTCTTCTGTTGATGAGCTTGAGGAGCTCGTGAGGACGGCAGGCGCGGTCACGGTGGACAAAATGATCCAGAACCGGGAGAAGGTTCATCCGGGCACATATCTCGGAAAGGGAAAGATTGATGAGGTGAAGGAGCGCATCCGGGAGCTGAACGCGACCGGAGTGGTCTGCGATGATGAGCTCTCACCGGCGCAGCTCCGCAATCTGGAGGATGCGCTTGAGACGAAGGTCATGGACCGCACCATGGTGATCCTGGATATTTTCGCGGCGCGGGCGATCACCGCCGAGGGGAAGATTCAGGTTGAGCTGGCGCAGCTAAAATACCGGGCGGCGCGGCTGGTGGGCCTTAGAAGCTCGCTGTCGCGGCTGGGCGGAGGCATCGGCACGAGAGGGCCGGGCGAGAAGAAGCTAGAGATGGACCGGCGGTTGATCCATGAGCGGATCGGGCAGCTTAAAGGCGAGCTCGAGGAGGTGCGCCGCCACCGTGAGCTGATCCGCAGGCAGAGGGAGCGGGCGCACACGCCGGCTGCGGCGATCGTGGGCTACACCAACGCGGGGAAATCCACGCTGTTAAACCGGCTGACGGCCGCGGGGATTCTTGCGGAGGATAAGCTGTTTGCGACCCTGGATCCGACGACGAGAGGGCTTACGCTGCCGAGCGGCCAGCAGATCCTTCTGACGGATACGGTCGGATTTATCCGCAAGCTGCCGCATCATCTGATCGAGGCGTTTAAGAGCACGCTCGAGGAGGCGAGGTACAGTGATATCATCCTCCATGTGGTGGACTGCTCGAATCCGGCGATGGATATGCAGATGCACGTCGTCTACGAGACGCTTCGGGAGCTTGGGGTGGAGAACAAGACCGTCGTCACGGTATTTAATAAGATTGATAAACAGACGAAAGGAGAACTGCCGCGGGATTTAAAGGCTGACCACCAGGTGCGGATCTCCGCAAAGACGGGGGAGGGAATAGATGAGCTTGTCGGGACTCTTGAGAAGGTCTTAAGAAGCCGCAAGGTGTATCTGGAGCGCGTCTTCTCCTACCGGGAGGCGGGGAAGCTCCAGACGATCCGCAAGTACGGCGAACTGATCTCTGAGGAGTATCAGGAAGACGGGATCGCGGTGAAGGCATACGTCCCCGCGGAGCTGTTTGGCGGGATGAATTAAAAAGGTAACGGTTTTCGCTTCTGTTCGGTCGCCGGATGTAATGATTTTTCTCGCAGGCTCGAAAAATCATTCACCGGCCTCCCTCACAGTAAGTATATATCCCGCTCCCTCGCGACCGGCTGTTCACAGCCGCAAAGCCCGGAAAGACAGCGTGTCACATGGGGCTGTCTATCCGGGGCTTAAGCGGCGTAAAATCCGCCGGAAACGCCGCACGGCTGAACTGTTGCTGTCCTCTATTATAAAATCATTGAAATCTTTTCGGTTTTTTGCTTTATACTCCTTAATTTCTGGAAAAAATCCTAATGGAATTGATTATAGTTGCTTAATAGAGAACTCTATGGTACGATTTGAATAGGAAAATTGTAAATTTTTGTAAAAAATTGTGGGAAAGTGACATATGGTGACATAGGGGAGTGGTATAATGAATACAAATGAGCCGAAAACTGGAACAAGTATAGTTCTGGCTTGATGAGCGACGAATGTTGATTATAGGATAGGTTTGGGTAGTGTTATTAGAGGTTAAGGTAAAAAATTCAAAGACAGGAGAAAAGAAACAAGGAAAGAGGGGCTAGCCAAGAGTCCTAGAGGGACTCGGCTAAGAGGCGAGGCGGCGGCCTGGCGCCTGGCGCCTGGCGCTGGCGCGCAGGGAGGCTGGGGCGCAGCGGCGGCTGGCTGGGCCTTTGGCCCGGCTGGCCTGGCGGGAGGCTCCTTTTTTTTAAATCGGTTCCGCGCAGAAAAACAAAAAGAAAATCTAAACGAACTCTGAAAAAT
>SFNH01000133.1 GCA_004554205.1 Clostridium sp. | reverse complement strand
TATCAGTATTACTTGTGGGCAATTTCTGCCCATCAAGAGGGGCGGTTTTCTGCACTTCTGAAAGGCAGCCTTTGCCCATCAGAGGGGAAGAAAGCTGTACCCCATCGGGTATTTGCAGAAACAGCCTGTTTGCCTTGGTCAAGCCCTGTCGGACGCGAGTCAGCAGCCCGGCATTTTCCAGTTCGCACAAGGCAGTTTTTACCGTTCTTTCGCTCCGATTCAGGTCATTCGCCATCTGCTTGATTGTGTAGATGACATACACATTTCCGTCCTCTGATACCCACCCCGATTTTTGCGAAAGCATCGTGCGGTTCAGCAGGAGGGCATACAGCAGTTTGGCGTTGATGGAATGTTCGCTGACTACCATAAATTGCGGCAGAGGAATGAACGGTGGGAGCGAGGTATCAATCTTGATATAGATGGCGCATCACTTCCTTTCGGTGTCTGCGGTATTCATGGCGGTGTTCCATCGGGACCGCGAGGGGAGTACGCAGATGTACCACCCTTTTTTGCCCTATTGGACCGATAATGCAGGCAAATAACGACAACCACCCGGAAACTCTGCTTGCAATCATGGACGCAGCGGCGGCAGAGCGTGTTGTACGCCTTGCGTCCCCGGTCATTCAGGAAAAACGACCATTCCAGCTTTTTTGATTTGCTCATGCGCGGCATATCTGTACTCCTTTCCCGAATTACAATTCGTTTCTCTGCTGCACTTTCAGCAGTTCCCATACGTCAGCCATCCGTTCTTTCAGCTCGGCAACGTCGGCATCGTAGAAATGCCCGGTGCTGTTGATGCGGCGGCAGACGTGGTTGATGTTTGTGGCAATCCTGCTGACAGCGGCAGCTAACTTTTTCTGCTCGGTGTAATCGACCTTGATGATGTACCCGTCAATCAGCATTTTCCGGGCATACGCGCCGAAGTTGCGGGTGCCGAGTTGGTTCATCTTGTGGCGAACCACGCTCAATTCCTGCTCATTCAGGCAGATTTCCTTACGGATGGGTCTTGTGCGGTCTGGCATATCAAAGAACTCCTTTCACTTTACAACGGACATTTCTTCGTCGAAACGCAGGTATCGAAACGGAAGATTTTCAAAAAATATGCGCCCCTGCTTTTGCGAAAGCGGGAGCGCGTTGTATCTGCGGATATGAGATTTGAGAGAGTAGCAAGCACATCCGGTGTCCGTACACACCGGAAAAATGAGCGGTTCAGCCTTGCGCCCGAACTGCTCATTTTGTTGTTGGGGAATCCCCACACCCCTCCGAACTGCTCATTTTGTTGTTGGGGAATCCCCACACCCCTTTCATGTCTGAATTGAAAATACTTCCTGAACTTTTCAGAAAGCCCTTGCTTTTATTCGCTTTGACGATTATAATTATAATGTGATTTTATAAGCAGACGCGGAACTTAACTGCAACAGGAGTGCTACCCATGAAGTATTTATCTATCGCGCAAACCGCCGAACGCTGGGGCATCTCCACCCGCCGTATTCAGATTTTGTGCGGAGAGGGGCGCGTCCCCGGTGCTATCCGCATTGGCTCGGTCTGGGGGATTCCAGAGGACGCAGAGAAGCCAGCGGACGCGAGAATCAAGAACGGCAAGTATATCAAAAAAACTGCCGAAAATGAAAAATAAGCCGCAGATTATATCAGCGACTCTAACTCGAAATCGTTTGATCCACAAGGGTCCGTGGGTTCGAATCCCACCGTCTCCGCCAGAATGTCCGCCAGTAGCCGGTTTTCCCGGCTGCTGGCCTTTCTTTTTTAGTTCGGAGCAAGTCCCAAACCATTGAGCATCGCGTCATCCGAAGTCAGCTTCGAGCTATAATCCAGATGTGCGTAAATGTTTGCCGTGGTTGAGAAGTCGCTGTGACAAAGCCATTCCTTAATCTGCTTCATGGGAACACCGTTTGCCAGAAGAAGCGAGGCACAGCTATGCCCTTACGGTATAATTACGACAAACCGGAAAAGCCCCGTATATCAAGGGTTTTCGGTTGTCTGGCAAGGTTTTTCATCCTTTTCCAAACCGAAAAATCGAGCCGCGAAGTGATTACATTGTAGGGGGTGTTATAGTAACGACAAAAACTAAATACCGTTTGGGCGGGCTGACAGCCCGCCCAAGAAATCAGGACATTTCCTCTGAAAAGAAGAAATGTCCCTTTTTTGTGCCCAAAATAAGATGCCGACAGGAGGAACACAATGCCTGAAAAAGCAGTGCAGAAAGAACCGGACAAAAAGCCGAAACCACAGCAGGAAGTGATCGTTCATGTTTCACTCTCCAAGCTGCACGACTTCCCCAACCACCCCTTCAAGGTGCGGGACGACGAGGCCATGCAGGAAACGGCGGAGAGCATCCGGCAGTACGGCGTTCTCGTCCCGGCTATCGTCCGTCCCCGCGAGGACGGCGGCTATGAGATCATCGCCGGACACCGGCGCAGGCACGGCAGCGAGCTGGCGGGGCTTTCCGCCATGCCCTGCATCGTGCGGCAGATGGATGATGACACCGCCACCATTCTCATGGTGGACAGCAATATCCAGCGCGAGAACATCCTTCCCTCCGAACGGGCGCAGGCGTACAAAATGAAGCTGGAGGCCATCCGCCGCAAGGCTGGCAGACCGGCAAAAGAGGCTGAAAACCTACCCGAAGAAAATTGTGACCAAGTTGGGCACAATTTCGATGGGAAGCGCAGCGTTGAGATCGTTGCGGACGAAGCCGGTGAAAGTAAATCTCAGGTGCAACGCTACATCCGCCTGACCGAACTCACCCCGGAGCTTCAGCAGATGGTGGACGAGAAGAAGATCGGCATGACCCCTGCCGTGGAAATCTCCTACCTCAAGCCGGAGGAACAGCAGATGCTACTCACCGCCATCGACAGCGAGCAGGCCACGCCCTCGCTCTCACAGGCGCAGCGGATGAAGAAGCTCTCCCGCGAGGGAAAGCTCAACGACGATTCCATGCTGGACATCATGATGGAGCAGAAGAAGCCGGAGGGATATAACGTCGTCCTCTCGGCGGACAAGCTGCGCAAATATTTCCCGCGCTCCTATACGCCGCAGAAGATGGAGGAAACCATCCTGAAGCTGCTGGACGCATGGCTGCGCAAGCGCCAGCGTGACCAGTCCAGATAACCGAATACGACCGCAGACAACCACGACACCGACCGGGCAGAGAGCTTTCTTTGCCCGGTTTTGTCATATCCAGAGAGGAGCAAAGCCATGTATATCAACACGTTCAAGTATAAGCCGGAGGACGTTTCCTGCGTCCTCTGTACGGAATATGTCAAAAAGCTGGGCTGCACCGCCCTGTCCTGCCCCTGCCTTGCCGAGCGTATGGAAGCCGGTACAGTGGGCTATGCGGAGGCTGTCGCGGAGCTGTTTCCGTACCGTCCGCGCCTGACCGCAAGAATCATGCGCCTTGCGGAGAGCTTTCCCGGCACCATGTGGCAGGACGACGCCCACAGGAAGCGCATGGAGACCCTGCGGCTGCTGCTGGGCTGCCGCAGGGAGCGCGACACGCCGGAGTTCTTCGCCGCGCTGTATCTGCTGACCTCCAACAAGGAGCTTGCGGACAGGACCTTCAACTGCTTCTTCCGCGGCGGCATCGACTTCCGCTACGCCCGCAGGCGCGGCATCTCATCCCATGACTACACGCTGCTTATGGCGGCAAAGAGCCTTTACTGCCACACGGCGGAGGTCACGCAGGGCGACCTTGCGGAGCCGCAGATCATCCCGGGCGAAGCGTTCCGGCTGCTCATCAACGCCCTGCTCATCGCCCGTTTTGGGCTGGACGCCCTGAAAATTACCGCAAGACGCGGACAGCGGGAATATACCCTCCGCCGCCTCATCCGCCGCGAAGCAGGGGGTAACGCTCCGTCTGCGGGGCTGCTTTTTCCCTCTGAGGGGAGGTGAACACCGTGGCAGTATTTCGCGTGGAGAAGAACCACAATTACACGGTCATGTCCAATTACCACCTGCGGGACACCCGCCTGACGCTGAAAGCCATCGGGCTGCTGTCCAAAATGCTCTCTTTGACAGATGAGTGGGACTACACCACCCGTGGGCTTGCCGCCATCTGCAAGGAGGGCGTGGACGCCATCGGCGCGGCGCTGAAGGAGCTGGAGGCCAGAGGCTACCTTGTCCGCCGCCAGCTCAGGGACAGCCGCGGGCGTATCACCGACACCGAGTACACCATCTACGAATCCCCGCATCCGCCCTTGCCGGATACGGCTTCACCAGATACGGAAAACCCGTATCTGGATACCCCGGATACGGACGAGCCATATACGGAAAAGCCCGCGCAATTAAATAAAGATAGAAGAAGTAAAGAAAAAGAAATACCAAATGGATTAAGTACGGACATATCAAATCCTGATCCTATCTATCCCCCAGCCCACTTGCAGGGCGCGGGATGCGATGGGATGGGATACGAGGAAGCGCGAGAGCTCGTCAAGGAGAATATCGAGTACGACATTCTCACGCAGGACCCGCAGCAGGACAAGGAGCAGCTTGACGAGGTGGTGGATCTTATGGCGGAAACCCTCTGCTCCCGCAGACAGACCATCGTGGTGGCCGGGGACGAGTATCCGGCAGAGATGGTGAAGGAAAAGCTGCTGCGCGTCAACTCCATGCACATCGGCTACGTCTTTGACTGCCTGAAGCAGAACACCACCTACGTCCGCAACATCAAGAAATACCTGCTTGCCTCGCTGTTCAATGCCCCCAGTACCATGGGCAGCTACTATTCCGCCCTCGTCAACCACGATATGTACGGCGACGGGCTGCGGGGCAAGGGCTGAATATGACCGAAAAAAGGAGGGATGACCCATGCAGGAGGAAGTGGAAAACAGAGCGGTCACGCTGGTCATCAGCGCAACCAAGCTCACGGCGCGGCTGCTGAAGGCCGCCATTCTCAAATACCTTGCCAGCCGCAAGGAGAAAAAGCTGGCAAAAGCCCGCGCCACACCGGAAAAGCCCACCGGCAAGCAGACGGTAAAGCAGCTCATCGGGCAGAATCAGGGCGTATCCAACATCGAGATCACCGACAGCAACATCAAATCTTTTGAGCGCGTGGCACGGAAGTACGGCGTGGATTTCGCCGTGAAGAAGGACCGCAGCGTGTCCCCGCCGAAATACCTCGTCTTTTTCAAGGGGCGGGACGCAGACGCACTGACGGCGGCGTTCCGAGAATACACGGCAAAAGAGGTCAAGCGGGCCTCGCAGGACAAACCCTCGGTGCTGGAGCAGCTCCGCGCGCTCAAGGCGAAGGTGCTGTCCCTTACGCCGGACAAAGCCCGGAACAAGGACAAGGGGCTGGAGCTATGAAGCAGATCAACGTAAAGAAGCTCCTGCTTCACAATCTTCCCTACGTCTTTATCGCGCTCTTTGCCACCAAGCTGGGGCAGGCGGCGCGACTGGCTCCCGGCGCGGACTTTTCACAAAAGTCGCTGCACATCATGGAGGGCTTCGCCGCCGCATTCCAGTCCGTGCTCCCCAGCTTTCACCCCATCGACCTGTGCGTGGGCGTTGCCGCCGCCCTGCTCATCCGGCTTGCCGTCTACGTCAAGGGGAAGAACGCGCGGAAGTTTCGGAAGAATATCGAGTATGGCAGCGCAAGATGGAGTGCATAATTTTAAGTGTAAATGACACATACATGGACGCACAGGAGGTTATGCACATGACTGATTATAGCAAAATTACAGCCCTTTACTCCCGCC
>SFNH01000026.1 GCA_004554205.1 Clostridium sp. | reverse complement strand
CAAACAGGTGCTATGCACCCAGCCGGGAGCATAGCGCCGTTTGTTGTCAGCAGCCCGTTTCACGGTCTGCGTGTAGTTCCTTGTAAACTGACCTAAAGTTCGTCCTATGAAACAAAAACGCTCCGCTTAGGATGCGCACTCCGCGCTTAGGAAATAGGCTGCTGACGCAGCCGCTTAAGGCGCGAGAGTTCCGCAAGCGGAACTCTTTGTTCTATTTCGTCTGGCTTTGCGCCATGCCATCCATCAGCTCTTTTGTCTGGCGGTACACCTCCCGAATCAGGGAAAGGTTTTCCGGATCTTTTGCCATCTCAAGCGCCATGATGAACTGCATGAAGATAAAGAGGCTTAACACAATGGCAATCCCGCCGGTGACGCTGCCGACGGCGGCGCGCGGGGTCATTGGCTTTCCGTTTTTCCCGAGCCAGGCGAGCATGAGGGCGAACGCGCCCAGCGTAAACTGCACGGGCGGCGAGCACCAGCACACGATGCTTAAAATGCCGAGAAGCATGCTTGCCGTCGATAATTTATTGTAAATGGACGTGGGCTGTCCGAAATTTTGTCCCATCAAATTTCCTCCGATCATCTTATATATATTTAACGTGACGATTTTACCACGAATCGTGTCGGGACTCAAGGGAAACTTGCAGTAACAGTTTGCCCGTAACAGTTCAGCCATGCGACGTTCCCGTCGGATTTTACGCCGCGACGCCCGGACAGACAGCCCTTGTGACACGCTGCGTTTCCTACTCGGTCCGCGCGCTTATTAGCCGCCAGTCGCGCGAAAACGCCGCCCGCGACCGAGGTGAGACGCATGGCTGAACTGTTACAACTTGCATACGTCGGGAATTTGAATTATAATAGGCTGTAATGTATTTGTAAGATAAAGGACGCGGGAGAAAACGAATGGATATCATTAAAGTATTGCAGGAAGAACTTCAGATCGGATACAGGCAGGCGGAGGCGGCGGTGCAGCTCATCGACGAGGGCAACACCATCCCCTTCATCGCCCGCTACCGCAAGGAGGCGACAGGCTCGTTAAATGACGAGGTGCTGCGCGCGCTCGATGAGCGGCTTAGGTATCTGCGCAACCTGGAGGAGAAAAAGGAGCAGGTGCTCTCCTCGATCCGGGAGCAGGAAAAGCTGACGCCGGAGCTGGAGAAACAGATTCGTGAGGCGATGACGCAGGTCGCGCTCGAGGATTTATACCGCCCCTACCGCCCGAAGCGCCGCACGCGCGCCATGATCGCGAAGGAGCGGGGCTTAGAGCCGCTTGCCGACCTGATTCAGCTCCAGATGATAACGGAGCCGGTCGAGGCGCTGGCGGAGAGTTACATCTCAGAGGAAAAGGACGTCGCCACAGCGGCAGACGCCATTGCGGGGGCGAAGGATATCCTGGCGGAGCGCATCTCTGACAATGCGGATTACCGCACATACATCAGGAAAGCGACGATGGAGCAGGGAATCGTCCGCTCGGCGGCGAAGGATGAGACGGCGGAGTCGGTCTACGAGATGTATTACAGTTACGAGGAGCCGGTGAAAAAATGCGCCGGACACCGCGTACTCGCGCTAAACCGCGGCGAGAAGGAAAAGTTCCTGACGGTGAAGGTGGAGGCTCCCGAGGAGACCATATTAAGGTATCTGGAAAAACAGGTCATCACGAGGGACAACCCGCACACAACGCCGATTTTAAGGGAAGTGGTGCAGGACAGCTACGACCGTCTCATTGCCCCGGCGATCGAGCGCGAGGTCAGGAACGCGCTGACGGAGGAGGCGGAGGCCGGCGCGGTCAAGGTATTCGGAAAGAATTTGCAGCAGCTTCTGATGCAGCCGCCAATCACGGGCAGGGTGGTGCTTGGCTGGGACCCGGCATTCCGCACCGGCTGCAAGCTCGCCGTGGTGGACGCTACCGGTAAGGTACTGGACACGACGGTGATCTACCCGACGGCGCCTCAGAATAAGGTGGAGGAGTCCAAGCGGGTATTAAAGCAGCTCATCAAAAAGTACCGCATTTCCCTGATCTCCGTGGGGAACGGGACGGCGTCAAGGGAGTCGGAGCAGGTCATCGTGGAGCTCTTAAAGGAGATCCCCGAGCCGGTGCAGTATGTGATCGTGAATGAGGCGGGCGCGTCCGTCTACTCGGCGAGCAAACTGGCGACTGAGGAATTCCCGAACTTTGATGTGGGGCAGCGCAGCGCCGCGTCCATCGCAAGGCGGCTTCAGGATCCGCTCGCCGAGCTGGTGAAGATCGACCCGAAGGCGATCGGCGTGGGACAGTACCAGCACGACATGGATCAGAAAAATCTGAGCGAGACGCTGCAGGGCGTGGTCGAGGACTGTGTAAACCGCGTGGGCGTGGACTTAAATACGGCGTCCGCATCGCTCCTTGAGTATATCGCGGGCATCTCAAAGCCTGTCGCGAAGAATATCGTGGCGTACCGCGAGGAGAACGGGGCATTCACCGACAGAAGGCAGCTCCTTAATGTGGCAAAGTTAGGCCCCAAGGCGTATGAGCAGTGCGCGGGCTTTATGCGGATCTCGGGCGGGAAAAATCCCCTCGACGCGACAAGCGTCCACCCGGAGAGCTACGGCGCGGCGCTCGCCCTCCTCGACAGGCTGGGCTTTTCGCCGGAGGAGATCACAAGGGGCGGATTAAAGGAGCTTGGGAAAAAGATCCACGACTACAAAAAACTGGCGGCGGAGTTAAATGTCGGCGACATCACGCTGCGGGATATCGTGAAGGAGTTTGAGAAACCGGCGAGGGATCCGCGCGAGGAGATGCCGAGACCCATCCTCAGGACGGATGTGCTGGAGATGAAGGATTTAACGCCCGGCATGCTCTTAAAGGGCACAGTTCGCAACGTCATCGACTTCGGCGCGTTCGTGGACATCGGCGTCCACCAGGATGGGCTCGTGCACGTTTCCCAGATGTCGGACAAGTACATCAGACACCCGATGGAGGTGGTGAGTGTGGGCGATGTCGTGGAGGTAAAGGTATTAAGTGTGGATACTGTAAAGAAGCGCATCGCGCTGACGATGAAGCTTTCATGAGAACGGAGGAGAGGTTCGGATGGCAGAGATGGATAAGAAAACCGGGGAGACATTAAGCTTTACAATGAATCTGACGGCGAGGGATCTGTGGATATTTTCCATGTACCACGCAAACGGGGGATTTATGGGGGTCTTTAACGTGGTGTTCACACTGGCGGCCCTGTATATCCTTGTGTTTCGCTGGGGAAGTTTCACTGTGGAGTACCGCCTTTTGCTGGTGCTCTGCGTGCTGATCTTCACGGTGTGGCAGCCCCTCCTTTTGTTATGGAAGGCAGTTAAGCGGGCGAAGAGCCCGGTGATCAGGGAGACGATGCGCCTAAGCTTCGGAGACGGGGGCCTTAAGGTGGAGCAGGGCGGACAGACGGCGGAATTTCCATGGGAGAACATGGCGAGGATGGACCGTCTTCCCAATATGGTCGTGCTTTACATGGACCGGGTGCACGCGTACCTGCTCCCTAAACGCGCCATGGAGGGGCAGGAGGAAGCATTTTACGAGCTTGCGAGGAAGCATTTGCCGAAGGAGCGGAGGAGACGGATCTGATGGAGAGGATAACACAGCGCGCGGAGGAGACCTTTGAGTTTGGAAGAGAGCTCGGGGAGCGGGCGAAGGCGGGGCAGATTTACTGCCTGGACGGAGATCTCGGCGTGGGGAAGACTGTTTTTTCCCAGGGCTTTGCCGCGGGGCTTGGCATAGAAGATGCAGTAAACAGCCCGACGTTCACGATCGTGCAGCAGTATGACGACGGGAGACTCCCGCTGTACCACTTTGACGTGTACCGCATCGGCGACGTGAGCGAGATGGATGAGGTGGGCTATGAGGACTGCTTTTACGGCGAGGGCGTATGCCTGATCGAGTGGGCGAAAGAAATCGCGGAAATCCTTCCGGAGAATGCGATCCGCATACGGATTGAGAAGGAGCCGGACAGGGGATTTGACTGTCGGAGGATTGTGGTGGAGGGACTTGACAATGAAAGTGTTGGGGATTGAGAGCTCGTCGCTTGTGGCGTCGGTGGCGGTCGTGAGCGGAGACGTGCTGACGGCGGAGTATACGGTAAATTTTAAAAAGACGCATTCACAGACCCTGCTTCCCATGATCGACGAGGTGAGCAGGATGCTGGAGCTTGATCCTGGAACGCTTGACGCGATCGCGGTATCCGGCGGGCCTGGCTCCTTTACGGGGCTTCGCATCGGCTCGGCGACAGCGAAGGGGCTGGGGCTTGCGCTTAAAAAGCCGCTGATCCATGTGCCGACGCTGGACGCGATGGCGTACAATCTTTACGGCGCCTCCGCCCTCATCTGCCCGATCATGGACGCCAGGCGGGATCAGGTCTACACGGGGCTCTATCGCTTCGAACAGGAGTTCGCCGTCGTGAGGGAACAGTGCGCGGCGGACATCCGGGAGCTGATCGGCGAGCTGAATGAGCGCGGGGAGCGGGTCATTTTCCTCGGGGACGGCGTCCCGGTCTATGAGGGGGTAATCCGCGAGAATGCGACTGTGCCGTTCTCCTTTGCGCCCGCGCAGGCAAACCGCCAGCGCGCGGCAAGCGTGGCGGCATTGGGCGCGGTGTATTTTGCGGAGGGCAGGACGGAGAGTGCGATGGAGCATAAGCCGGATTACCTTAAAAAAGCGCAGGCAGAGCGGGAGCTTGAGGAGGCCACGCGCCGGGGAAAGACCGACGAGCTTGCCGCCGGGCACAGCGTCGGAACCGGGGAAGAGCGATGATCCGCCGCATGAATGCCGCCGACCTTGAGCAGGTCGCGGAGCTTGAGAAGATCTGCTTTTCAGAGAGCTGGTCCTACGCTCTTTTGGAGGCGGGGCTTCACAGCCCTTATGACGTGTACTATGTGTATGAGCAGGACGAAAAAATCCTCGGCTACTGCAATCTGCGCATCCTTGCGGGGGAGGGGGAGCTTGAGCGGATCGCGGTGCTGCCGGAGTACCGCCGCATGGGTCTTGCGGGAAAAATGATGGATGCCGTGCTGGATTTTGCTGTCAGGGAAGGAGCCGCCGCCGTCAGCCTCGAGGTGCGCGCGGGCAATGACGCCGCCCGCCACCTCTATGAATCCTACGGCTTTTCGGCGGAGGCGGTCCGAAAGGGCTATTACCGCAACCCGACGGAGGACGCCCTCATCATGTGGAAACGAGGGCTGTGAGCCAGTTCAGACAACATTTACCACTTAAAATTTCGCGGATTTACGCTTATAATGTAGGGGTATCCGTAAGGGGCGGTCTGACCGCTCTTTGCGGCACCCCCATTTTGAACAGGGGAATAAGGTGTAAAGAGAAAGGCGAGAATAAGATGAGGAAGTACAAAAGCAGTGGGACTTTGGAGACGGTTATCTGCAACGGCTGTGGAAAGAAGCTGGTGGTGGAGAAGGGAATCCTGCGGGAAGGAGCGTTCCCGGTGAATCATGCCTGGGACTTTTTCTCCGAAAAGGACGGCGAGATCCATCACTGGGATCTGTGCGAGGAGTGCTATGACGCGCTTGTCAGCCAGTTCCGCATCGCGCCGGATGTGGAGGAATCGGTTGAATTCATCTAAACGGTGTGTTATGATGGGATACACTGGGAGGTATCGGATCTATGTTGGATATTTGTTTACTCGGGACAGGCGGGATGATGCCGCTGCCGTACCGCTGGCTCACAGCGATGATGGCAAGGTGTGACGGGAGCAGTCTCCTTATCGACTGCGGTGAGGGCACCCAGGTCGCGCTCAAGGAAAAGGGCTGGAGCCCGAAGCCGATCGACGTCATCTGCTTTACCCACTACCACGCCGACCACATCAGCGGCCTGCCGGGGCTCTTGCTCACGATGGGGAATGCGGAGCGGACACAGCCCCTGACTCTGATCGGCCCAAAGGGGCTTGAGCGGGTGGTCTGCGCCCTGCGCATGATCGCGCCGGAGCTGCCGTTTGCCCTGCGCTTCATCGAGCTTGAGGAGAGCAGACAGAGACTCCGCATCGGGCCGTATGTCATCGACGCCTACCGTGTAAACCATAATGTTGTCTGCTATGGCTACGCCATTTCCATCCCCCGCGCGGGACGCTTCGATGTGGAGCGGGCGAAGGCGCAGGGGGTTCCGATGAGGGCGTGGAGCCGCCTGCAGAAGGGCGAGACGCTTGAGCTTGACGGCGTGATCTACACGCCCGACATGGTGTTGGGTCCGGATCGGCGCGGCCTAAAGGTGGCGTACTGCACGGACACCAGGCCGGTTCCGGTGATCGCCGAGTACGCCGAGGGCGCGGATCTTTTTATCTGCGAGGGCATGTACGGCGAGGACGGCAAGGAGGCGAAGGCGCGGGAGTACAGGCATATGACGATGTACGAGGCGGCGTCTCTGGCGAAGAAAGCGCAGCCGAAGGAGCTGTGGCTGACCCATTACAGTCCGTCCCTTACAAGGCCGGAGGAATTTATTGACAAAGTACGGGCGATCTTCCCGAGGGCGAAGGCGGCGCGGGACGGATGGAGTCTGGAGCTTGCTTTCGATGAGGAATGACAGGCTGTGAGGATAAAGAAATGAAATCAGAGGAAAAGGACGTATTGATACTTGCGATCGAGAGCTCCTGCGATGAGACGGCGGCTTCCGTGGTGAGAAACGGACGGGAGGTTTTATCCAATGTGATCTCCTCGCAGATTGATCTGCACACCCGCTTCGGCGGGGTTGTGCCGGAGATCGCCTCGCGCAAGCATATAGAAAAGATCAACCAGGTCATCACCCAGGCGCTCACTGACGCAAAGGTGGGACTTGAGGATGTGGACGCCATCGGCGTGACCTACGGGCCCGGCCTTGTGGGCGCGCTTTTAGTGGGAGTGGCGGAGGCGAAGGCCATCGCGTTTGCGGCGAAAAAGCCGCTCGTGGGCGTGCACCACATCGAGGGGCATGTGTCCGCCAACTATATCGAGAACCCGGAGCTTGAGCCGCCGTTTGTGTGCCTGATCGTGTCGGGCGGACACACTCATCTGGTGATCGTGAGGGATTACGGCGAATTTGAGATCATCGGGCGCACCCGCGACGACGCGGCGGGCGAGGCGTTTGACAAGGTAGCCCGCGCCGTGGGCTTAGGCTACCCCGGCGGCCCGAAGGTGGACAGGGCGGCAAAGGAGGGCAATCCCCACGCGGTGGAGTTCCCGCGCGCGAAGGTGGAGGGCTCGCCGTACGATTTCAGCTTCAGCGGCCTTAAATCGGCTGTTTTAAATTACATCAACAAGGCGCATATGACCGGGGAGGAGATCTGCGTTCCGGATCTGGCCGCATCGTTTCAGAACGCGGTTGTGGAGGCGCTTGTGAGCCGCGCGGTGTCTGCGGCAAAGGAATACGGCTGCGACAAGCTCGCGATCGCGGGCGGCGTGGCGGCAAATTCGGCGCTTCGCGCGGCGATGCGGCAGGCGTGTGACGAGGCGGGAATCCGTTTTTATCACCCGTCGCCGGTCTTTTGCACGGACAATGCAGCGATGATCGGCGCCGCGGCATATTACGAGTACAGGAAGGGAACCAGGCATGGCTGGGATTTAAACGCGGTTCCCAATTTAAAGCTGGGGGAGCGGTAAAATGGGGGAGAAGGCAAAGACCGGAGCGGTGATCTTGGCAGGCGGACAGGGAAAGCGCATGCACAGCGCAGTGCAGAAGCAGTACATGATGCTTGGCGGAAAGCCGCTCATTTTTTATGCGCTTGACGCCTTTGAGCGAAGCCCGGTGGACGAGATCGTCCTGGTGGTCGCCCCCGGTGAGGAGGAGTATGCGCGGCGTGAGATTCTTGCGCCGCTTCATCTGACAAAGGTCAAAGCTGTGGTCGCGGGCGGAAAGGAGCGGTATCATTCGGTGTACGAGGGATTGAAAGCGCTTACAGATTGCGATTATGTGCTGATCCACGACGGGGCGAGGCCGCTCGTGACAGGCGATATCATACGGCGCGCCATCGACGGCGCGGCGCGTTATGGGGCATGCGTGGCGGCGATGCCGGTGAAGGACACGATCAAGGTGGCGGACGATAACGGGTTTGCTGCGGCGACGTTAGACCGGGCGCGCCTGTGGCAGATTCAGACGCCGCAGGCATTTTCCTACCCGCTGGTGCGCGGAGCCTACGATACCGTCATGGCGGATAAGTCCCGCCAGGCGGGAATCACCGATGACGCGATGGTGGTGGAGAGCTGCGCCGCCAGGCAGGTGAAGCTGATAGAGGGAAGCTACGAAAACCTGAAGGTCACGACGCCGGAGGATCTTGTGGCCGCGGAGGCATTTTTGCGTAGGAGGTGAAAATCTATTGACTTCCCGCGCGGGGAATGGTAAAGTAATGCCAACCGCACAAGCGGTAAATTAAGTTAAAAAAGGAGATTGCTGTTTGAAGAAAAACAACACCTTGGAGATTGCGGGCTGACCGGGAGGTTGGCGAAAGAAGCAGTCTCGCACGACCCTCCCGGTAATGTTTGTGAGTCGCACATCAACAATTATCAGGAGGAAAAATCAATGGAAAAAAGTTATATCATTCGTCCGGAGAGAAAAGAAGAGCGCCGCGAGGTGGAGAACCTTGTGAGGGAGGCGTTCTGGAATGTGTATCGACCGGGATGCCTGGAGCATTATGTATTACATCAGTTGAGGGATGACGCCGCCTTCGTGCCGGAGCTTGATTTCGTGATGGTAAAGGACGGCAGGATCATCGGGCAGAACGTTTTTATGCGGGCAGCTATCAAAGCGGATGATGGCAGGGAAATCCCGATCATGACGATGGGGCCGATCTGCATAGCGCCGGAGCTTAAGAGGCAGGGCTACGGCAAGCTCCTCTTAGACTATTCTCTTGAGAGGGCAGCCGAGATGGGCGCGGGCGCAGTCTGCTTTGAGGGCAATATTGACTTTTACGGGAAAAGCGGCTTCGTGTGCGCTTCCGAGAAGAAGATCCGCTATCATGGCCTGCCGGAGGGTGAGGACGCATCCTTCTTTCTCTGCAAGGAGTTAGAGGACGGATACCTTGACGGCATCACGGGTGAATACGCCACACCGCGGGCATACTTTGTGGACGAGGCAGAAGTCATGGAGTTTGACAAGAGCTTTCCGTACAAGGAGAGGCGGAAGCTTCCGGGACAGCTTTTTAGTTAACAGAGAGCTCTTTGTCTGACGTAAAACGAGGAAAGGGGCTGCCGCAGGATCATCTGTCGGCAGCTCTTTGCCACTTAAAGGAGAAGCATTATGGCAGAAATATTGACAGAACGATTTGAGTTTCGGAATATTCGTCCGGGGGAAGCGGATCAGGCTGTTATGATTGAGCAGATCTGCTTTCCGCCGAACGAGGCCTGCTCTGAAAAAAATATGAAAGAGCGGATAGAACGCGTGCCGGAGCTGTTTTTAGTTGCGGCGGACAAAAAGACAGGAAAGCTTGCGGGATTTTTAAACGGGATCGCAACAGACGAGACATCGTTTAGGGATGAATTTTTTACAGACGCAGATCTGCACGATGCGGACGGGAAAAATATTATGCTGCTGGGGTTGGACGTGCTGCCGGAATATCGCGGGCAGGGTCTTGCCAGAGAACTCATGCATCAGTATCTGCGGCGGGAGAGGGAGAAAGGGCGCCGGAAGGTGATCCTGACATGCCTGCAGTCAAAGGTGATCATGTATGAGAAGATGGGATTTTGTGATGACGGGATAGCAGATTCGTCCTGGGGTGGAGAACAGTGGCATGAGATGAGCTGCGTGATCGGGAGAGAATAGGATCGGAATATCATATTATAACAGGCACGTTCGTTATCGGACGTGCTTTTTTGTCGTATTTTGTCATTAAAAAATCGGGGGTCAGGTTCTATCGTTTGACAAAATTTTCCGCGCATCCCTGCTATAATCGTTTTGACGGCTCAGAGCTAAAGATTCCGTAACGGTTCAGCCCTAAGGCTGGACTGTTACATCTGGCCTGTGTCTGGGAGGTGGTGCCCGCGCATGGCGGTACGGTTATATCTGGATGTGTTTTTCGCCGTCAATTTTTTGATGGATACCGTGCTTTTGTATCTGGTAAAGCGGCTCATGCGCCTGCCCGCGAAAACAGTGCGTCTGGGAGCCGGTGCGGCAGTCGGAGCGATCTGGGCATGTGCCGCAATTTTTTTGCCGCCGCTCCCGATGTGGGCGGAGTGGTGCATTTCCTGGTTGGGCGTAGGCCTCCTCATGGTGCGCGCCGCGTTCGGAGCAATGGAACGAAAAACATATGTTCGATGCCTGCTCGCTCTGTGGGTCGTAAGCGTGGCGGCAGGGGGCGTGTTTGCCGTGGCGGGCGATGGGACGCGGGAAGCCCTGTATCTGACCGGGAGCAGGGCGGTGGGGCAGTTTTCCTTAAGCGCATTTGGTTTCTGTGCGGCGGGCGTGTTCTTTGCGGGGCGATTTATCGTCGGAGCTTTCCGGGAGAGGCTGCGGATTCAGAACGTTCTGTATGACGTGACGCTTCACTACGGGGGGCGAAAGAAGACCGTGCGCGCCCTGTGGGATACGGGAAACCGGCTCTATGAGCCGTACACGCATCAGCCTGTTCATGTGCTCACAAAAGACGCCTGCAAGGATTTTTGCGACCGCGTTTCCGGAGTGATCTACATACCGTTTCGCTCGGTGGGAGCGGACGCCGGTGTGCTTCCGGGAATCCGCATGGAGCGTATGGAGGTATGCCGGGACGGCAAATTTTTATACGCGTTTGAAAAGCCCTGGGTCGCCATAAGCAGAAAACCCCTGTCAGGGGAGAACCGCTACCAGATGCTCCTTAACGGTGAGCAGATGGTAACTGCTCAGCAGTGAACAGTTACATGCAGATGATATAAGTTCAGACTTGGAGGATAGGACAATGATAGTGAAAGTTTCCATACCAAACCGGTTTCAGTTTAAGGCAGCTCCGTCGTTCACGACGATGCTGTGGCAGAAGCAGGGGGAGGTACATTATATAGGAGGCGCGGATATCCTGCCGCCGCCGTTGGACGGCAAGAAGGAAGCGGAGATGATCGCCCGGCTGGGGACGGAGGAGGAGAAGGAGGCGCGCTCTCTTCTGATCGAGCACAACCTGCGGCTGGTGGTGTACATAGCAAAGAAGTTCGACAATACCTGCGTGGGTGTGGAGGACTTGATCTCCATCGGGACGATCGGCCTTATCAAGGCGATCAATACCTTCAATCCCGAGAAGAACATCAAGCTTGCCACCTACGCTTCCCGGTGCATCGAGAATGAGATCTTAATGTATCTGCGGCGCAACAATAAGACGCGCATGGAGGTGTCCATCGACGAGCCGCTCAATGTGGACTGGGACGGAAACGAGCTTCTGTTGTCAGATATCCTCGGGACGGACGAGGACATTATCTACCGGGGGCTTGAGGACGAGACGGAGAAGGAGCTGCTAAAGTCGGCGATCAGCCGTTTAAGCCCCAGGGAGAGGAAGATCGTGGAGCTCAGGTATGGGCTTTCTGACGCGGAGGGGACGGAGATGACCCAGAAAGAGGTGGCGGACTTGATGGGGATTTCCCAGTCGTACATTTCGAGATTGGAAAAGAAGATCATGAAGCGGCTGAAAAAGGAAATCGTGCGGTTTGAATAGTGTTTTGGGCTGGATTTTTCAGGGAATACTGCTGGCGCTGCTGCAGGTCCGCTACCCGGCGGCGGCCGTCACGGAGACGGAGATGGTTTACGGGAGGGACCCGTCCTACCCGATTTATGAGAGATACAGGTATGCGTATGATACATACGGATACCTGTTTTTGTCTGAAAATGCAGACGATGCCGCGGGGGCGGGCGCGCAGGCGGAAGCGCTCCCCGCCGCGGACGAGGAGAATGGCCAGGCGGAAGAAAAGGGGCCGGCTTTTCTGCCAGCGCAGCTAAAGGACTACGATTTTCTGATGAAGAATTTTTACAGCGTTCATGCGTCCACCACAGCGGGGCGGGATGTGATGAGGGCGGATATGCTGATGGGGACGGACCTGCGCCTTGAGAAAAATCCGGATGTGCCGCAGATCCTTATCTACCACACGCACTCGCAGGAAACCTATGCGGATTACGGGCCTGACAATCCGAATGCGACGGTAGTGGCAAACGGGGATCATCTGACAGAGCTTCTTCGGGCAAAGGGTTGGAATGTGATCCATGACACAAGCGCCTATGACATTCAGGGAGGGAAGCTTGACCGGAACAAGGCGTACAGCTACGCGCTTGAGGGGATCACGCAGATCTTACAGCAGAATCCGACGATCCAGGTTATCCTTGATCTGCACCGGGATGGGGTGCGGGAGGGGATTCATCTTGTCAACGAGGTAAACGGCAAGCCGACGGCAAATATCATGTTCTTTCAGGGGATGAGCCGGACGCCTGACGGGGAGATCGAATATCTGCCGAATCCCTATCTGAAGGAGAACCTGGCGTTTTCATTTCAGATGCAGCTTGCGGCGGCGGGGCGCTATCCTGGATTTACGCGGAAGATTTATTTAAAGGGACTGCGCTACAACCTGCACCTGCGCCCGCGCTCGGCGCTCATAGAGGTGGGGGCGCAGACGAATACCTCCGCGGAGGCGTTAAACGCGATGGAACCGCTCGCGGAAGTTCTCGATATGGTGTTGCAAGGTGAATAAAAAAATGGTAATATTCTTACTGTATAAATGTTGAGCTACAGACAAGATGAGAGGAACGGATTGATGGCGGGAACAGACCAGAGCAGGATACGGAATTTTTGCATTATCGCGCATATTGACCACGGGAAGTCTACACTGGCGGACCGGATCATTGAGATGACGGGGCTTTTAACGAGCCGGGAGATGCAGTCGCAGGTGCTTGACAATATGGATCTGGAGCGGGAGCGCGGGATCACGATCAAATCCCAGGCGGTGCGGACGGTGTACCGGGCGAGGAACGGGGAGGAGTATATCTTTAACCTGATTGATACGCCCGGACATGTGGACTTTAACTACGAGGTGTCCAGAAGCCTGGCGGCGTGTGACGGCGCGATCCTGGTTGTGGATGCGGCGCAGGGGATTGAGGCGCAGACGCTTGCGAATGTGTACCTGGCGCTGGATCATGACCTGGATGTGTTCCCGGTGATCAACAAGATTGACCTGCCCTCGGCGCGTCCCGACTGGGTGGCGGATGAGATCGAGGATGTGATCGGGATCGAGGCGCACGATGCGCCGCGGATCTCCGCAAAGACGGGACTGAATGTGGAGGATGTGCTTGAGGCGATCGTCCACAAGATCCCGGCCCCGACAGGGGACGCGAACGCACCGCTTAAGGCTCTGATCTTTGACTCCCTGTATGATTCCTACAAGGGCGTGATCGTGTTCTGCCGCATCAAGGAGGGCACGGTGAAGAAGGGTATGCGCATCCGCATGATGGCAACGGGAGCCGAGGAAGAGGTCGTGGAGGTCGGCTATTTCGGGGCGGGGCAGTTTATCCCCTGCGAGGAGCTCAGTGCGGGGATGGTGGGATATGTGACCGCCAGCATTAAGAATGTGAAGGATACCCGCGTGGGCGATACGATCACCGATGCGAAGAACCCATGTGAGAGCCCGCTTCCGGGCTATAAGAAGGTGACGCCTATGGTGTACTGCGGGCTGTATCCTGCGGACGGGGCAAAATATAATGACCTGCGCGACGCGCTCGAAAAGCTTAAGCTCAATGACGCTTCCCTGTTTTTTGAACCGGAGACCTCCATTGCGCTGGGCTTTGGCTTCCGCTGCGGATTCCTGGGACTTTTGCATCTGGAGATCATTCAGGAGCGCCTTGAGCGGGAGTACAATCTGGATCTTGTGACAACGGCTCCGGGTGTTGTGTACCGTGTGCATAAGAAAAACGGTGAGATGCTCGAACTGACGAACCCGTCAAACCTGCCGGACCCGACGGAGATCGACTACATGGAGGAGCCGATCGTCAGCGCGGAGATCATGGTGACGACGGAGTTTGTGGGCGCAATCATGACGCTGTGCCAGGAGCGGCGCGGCGTGTACCACGGCATGGAGTACATTGAGGAGACGCGCGCGCTCCTTAAGTATGACCTGCCGTTAAACGAGATCATCTATGACTTTTTTGACGCGCTTAAATCGCGCTCCCGCGGCTACGCGTCCTTTGACTACGATATGAAGGGCTACGAGGTGTCGGAGCTTGTGAAGCTTGATATCCTGATCAACAAGGAAGAGGTGGACGCGCTGTCCTTCATTGTCCATGCGGACTCCGCCTACGAGCGCGGAAGACGGATGTGCGAGAAATTAAAGGAAGAGATACCGCGCCATCTGTTTGAGATCCCGATCCAGGCGGCGGTGGGCGGGAAGATCATCGCGCGTGAGACTGTCAAGGCAATGCGCAAGGATGTTCTGGCGAAGTGCTACGGCGGTGATATCACCCGAAAGAAGAAACTTTTAGAGAAGCAAAAGGAAGGAAAGAAACGGATGCGTCAGGTGGGCAGCGTTGAGATCCCGCAAAAGGCATTCATGAGTGTGCTGAAACTGGACGATGAGTAAGAGAGAACTGGAACTGTATATCCATATCCCATTTTGCGCGCGGAAATGCTACTACTGCGATTTTTTGTCCTTTGCAGCGCCGGAGGGCACATACCGGGAATATATCGACAAGCTGATTGAGGAGATCCACGGTCAGAGCGCCGGTTTTTCGGAGTATCGCGTGACGACGGTCTTTGTGGGCGGCGGCACTCCGTCCATCCTGCCTGCCTGTCTGATGGAGGAGGTGTTCGCGGCGCTTTATGAGTGCTTTGACATCGCGGAGGACGCCGAGATCACCCTGGAGGCAAATCCGGGGACGCTGACGACGGAAAAGCTCACGGCATACAAAAAAAGCGGGGTGAACCGCTTAAGCCTGGGACTCCAGTCGGCGAATGACACGGAGCTTAAGTACCTGGGGCGGATTCATTCCTATGATTCCTTTTTAAAGAGCTTTGAGCGGGCGAGGCAGGCGGGCTTTTCCAATATCAACGTGGACTTGATGAGCGCGCTTCCGGGGCAGGATGTGCGCTCGTTAAAGACGACGCTGCGCAAGGTGATGATGCTTAAGCCGGAGCATATCTCGGCGTACTCCCTGATGATCGAGGAGGGTACGCCCTTTTTCCTGCGATTTGGAAAGCAGGAAAAAAAGGCCTGCGGCGGGGCGGAGCCCGCGATATCCGCGGCGGAGGCGGCGCAAAGGGCGGCGGTTATGACGCTCCCGGATCTGCCCGGTGAGGACGTTGACCGTGAGATGTATCACCTGACAAAGGAATGGCTGTCGGCCCAGGGCTACGCGCGCTACGAGATATCCAATTACGCGAGACCCGGCTTTGAATGCCGACACAATATCGGTTACTGGACGGGTGTCGATTATCTCGGCCTTGGCCTGGGCGCGTCGTCCTATACTCACGGCTTCCGCTACCGGAACACGGAGGATCTGAAGGAATATCTCTCGTTAAACCTCTGCGAGAGCGGCGCGGCGGCGCAGGATATCCGCGGGCTCTCATCAGAGGAGCGAATGGAGGAATTTATGTTCCTCGGCCTTCGCATGATGAGGGGCGTTTCGGGAAGCGAATTTTACGAGCGGTTCGGGCGGAATATGTGGAATGTTTACGGCAATGTATTTTCGCGGCTTGAGGAGCAGGGGCTCATTGAGGTAAAGATGCCGATGGTGCGCCTTACAGAGCGCGGGATCGATGTGAGCAATGTGGTCTTAAGCGAGTTCCTGCTGACATGATTTCTGCGCCGGAAGATATGTCTTTTTGATAAAAAATGTGGTAAGATAGCGGCATAGGCCGAGAGGAAGGAGAAAGACAATGAAAGAGTTGGCGGATTATGTGGTCAGTATTCCGGATTTTCCGGAGCCGGGGATCATCTTTCGCGATGTGACGTCCATATTGCAGGATGCGGATGGACTGGCGCTTGCGGTGGACAAGCTTCGCGGGATGGTAAAGGATGTGGATTATGATGTGGTGGTGGGGCCGGAGTCTCGCGGTTTTATCTTCGGGGTTCCGGTTGCCTATGCGGAGCATAAGGGCTTTGTTCCGGTTCGCAAGAAGGGGAAGCTCCCGAGGGAGACTGTCTGTGCGAAGTATGATCTGGAGTACGGGAGTGCGGAGATTGAGATCCATAAAGACGCGATCAAGCCGGGCCAGAAGGTAGTTATCATCGACGATCTGATCGCCACCGGCGGGACGATACAGGCGATCGTCGGTCTGGTCGAGCAGCTTGGCGGTCAGGTGGTAAAGATCTGCTTTGTCATGGAGCTTGCGGGTCTAAATGGCAGAAAGAACCTCGCGGGCTACGAGGTGGAATCGGCCATTGTCTACGAAGGAAAGTAGAATGAACAACACGATCTATGTGGTGGGAATGGGGCCCGGAAGCCCGGCTCAGATGACGCTTGAGGCAGAGCGTGTGCTCGGACAGTGCGATACCATTGTAGGATATACTGTATACGCGGAGATGTTAAGGCCGCATTTTCCGGATAAGGAATATCTGTCAACACCCATGCGGCAGGAGACACTTCGCTGCCGCCTCGCCTTTTCGGAAGCGGAGAAGGGGAAGCGCGTAGCGGTAGTGTGCAGCGGCGATGCGGGCGTGTACGGGATGGCGGGTCTGATGCTTGAACTTGCGGGGGAGTACCCGGACTGCGAGGTGGAGATTGTGCCCGGCGTGACGGCGGCGTTAGCCGGAGGCGCCGTGCTTGGCGCTCCGCTGATGCACGATTTTGCGGTGATTAGCTTAAGCGACCTTCTCACGCCATGGGAGGCGATTGAAAAACGCCTGCGGTGCGCCGCCGCGGCGGATTTTGTTATCTGCATCTATAACCCGTCCAGCAAAAAGCGGGCGGATCACTTAAGGCGCGCCTGTGAGATCATCCGGGAAGAAACCGGGGAGGAGCGCATATGCGGGATCGCGAGATGTATCGCGCGGGAAGGGCAGCAGGCGGAGGTCCTCACGCTCTCCGAGCTTAAGGAGCGTCAGACGGATATGTTTACCACAGTCTTTATCGGCAATTCCGGGACGCGCGCCGTAAACGGAAGGCTGGTGACGCCGCGGGGTTACCGTCTGTGACCGGTTTCCCCGGTGAGAAAGGGAGCGGACATAAAAGATGGAAGAATATTACGGCAGGCAGCTTGACTGTCTGTGCGGGAGTGTAAGGCAGGCAGACAAAAAGGCGATGGACGCGGCGCGCCGCCGCCTGGACGGCATCGCAAAGCCCATCGGCGGGCTGGGGCGCTTCGAGGATCTTCTCATAAAGATTGCGGGAATCCGTGGGGCGGAGGATATGGCTCTTAGCCGGAAGGCAGTCGTGGTGTTCTGCTCCGACAACGGCGTGGTGGCCGAGGGCGTGACGCAGACTGACAGCAGTGTGACGGCTGTGGTGACGGAAAACTTTGCGAAGGGCATTGCCAGCGTCAACCGCATGGCGGCGGTGGCGGGCGCGGACGTGCTGCCGGTCGATATCGGCGTGGCGGGAGAGCTTAAGGAGCCGGGAATCCGCGATATAAAAATAGCGCCGGGAACCGGGAATATCCGCAGAGAGGCCGCCATGTCAAGGCAGCAGGCGCTCCGGGCGCTCCACGAGGGAATCGCCCTGGCGGGAGAGCTTAAGGACGCGGGATACGACATTCTGGCGGCAGGCGAGATGGGGATCGGGAATACCACCACCGGGAGCGCTGTCGCAAGCGTCCTTTTGGGGCAGCCGGTTGAGGCGGTGACCGGGCGCGGGGCCGGGCTTTCGGGGGAGGCATTCGGGCGGAAGCTTCAGGTGATCAAGGACGCAATTGCCCTAAACCGGCCGGATGCGGACAAGCCGCTTGATGTACTGGCAGCGCTTGGCGGGTTCGACATTGCCGGAATGTGCGGCCTGATGCTTGGCGGTGCGATTTACCGCATCCCGGTCGTGCTGGACGGAATGATCTCGCTTGCGGCGGCGCTTGTGGCGCAGGGTCTTTGTCCGGCGGTGACCGATTATCTTCTTGCCTCCCATGTGGGGAAGGAGCCCGCGTGCGCTCTTGCCCTTTCGCGCCTGGGGCTCGAGCCGGTCATCTGCGCGAATCTGGCTCTGGGCGAGGGAACCGGCGCGGTGATGCTGTTTGTGCTTCTCGATATGGCGGCCGCGGTGTATCGGGAAGGCAGCACCTTCGCGGACAGCCGGATTGCGGCATATAAAAGGTTGGCGGAGGAATGACGTTATGATTCATTTTATCGGCGCGGGTCCGGGAGACCCGGAGCTGCTCACGGTGAAGGGGAAGCGGCTGATCGACGAGGCAGATATCATCATCTACGCCGGTTCACTCGTCAATCCCATGGTTCTCTCCGGGGCGAAAGAGACGGCGGAAATTTATAACAGTGCATCCATGACGCTTCCCGAGGTCATTGCGCTGATGGAGGCGGGAGAGAGAGCCGGAAAACAGGTGGTGCGCGTCCATACGGGAGACCCGTCGCTTTTCGGCGCCCACCGGGAGCAGATGACGGAGCTTGACAGGCTGGGCATCGCGTATGACGTGGTTCCCGGGGTCAGCTCATTTTTGGCGGCGGCGGCAAGCTTAAAGCGGGAGTACACGCTGCCCGGCGTCAGCCAGACGGTGATCCTGACGCGCATGGAGGGCAGGACGCCCATGCCGGAAAAGGAGCAGATTGAAGCGCTGTCGTCGCATCAGGCGACGATGGTCATATTTTTAAGCGTCGGGGAGATCACGGAGCTTTGCGGGCGGTTAAAAGAGGGCGGCTATCCGCCTGAGACTCCGGCTGCGGTGGTCTATAAGGCGTCCTGGGAGGATGAAAAAGTCGTCCTTGGAACGCTGCTTGACATTGATGAGAAGGTGAGGGCGGCAGGGATTAAAAAGACGGCTCTCGTGACGGTCGGCAGATTCCTCGGAGACGAGTTTGAACTGTCAAAGCTGTATGACGAGCATTTTACGCATGGATACCGGAACGCGAAGACCGCGCGGTGAGCCAGGCGCAGGAGATATAAAAATGGCGAAAAAGATTATGATACAGGGCACCATGTCAAACTCCGGGAAGAGCTTTCTTGTGGCGGCGCTGTGCCGCATTTTCCGTCAGGACGGCTACATGGCCGCCCCGTTTAAGTCACAGAATATGGCGCTCAACTCGTTCATCACGGCGGACGGGTTTGAGATCGGGCGGGCCCAGGCAATGCAGGCGGAGGCGGCGGGCATTGCCCCGACCGTGGATATGAATCCGATCCTCTTAAAGCCCACCGGCCGGATGGGAAGCCAGGTGATCGTAAACGGCGAGGTCTATGGCAATTTAGACGCGATGGAGTATTACCGCTTAAGGCGCGAGCTGATCCCGGTCATACAGGCATCCTTTAGACGCCTGGAAAAGCAGTACGATATCATCGTGCTCGAGGGCGCGGGAAGCCCTGCGGAGATCAACTTAAAGGACAACGACATCGTGAATATGGGCATGGCGGCGCTTGTGGATGCGCCGGTGCTCCTTGTAGGTGATATC
>SFNH01000132.1 GCA_004554205.1 Clostridium sp. | reverse complement strand
GGAAAGGCTGGAGCAGGAACTGAGGATTATCGCTGAGAATCTTGCGAACCTCATCCGGGAGAATTCGAGTGTGGCTTTGAATCAGACGGAGCAGGCAGAGAAAGAAAAGAAGCTCCGTATCCTTCATGAAGAGAAGCACAGGCGCTTTTTGGAACTGGAGGCACTCATCCAGGAAAAAAATGACATGAAGGAGATACTCATAAACTTCATCAATCGACTGGATGGGTTGGACGGTGAGCAGACGGAGTTCAGGGAAGAACTATGGGGCGGTCTAGTTGATCACATCCGCATTGATGAGAAAAGCGGCACGGTAGTCTTCCGGGGTGGGATTGAGATTACTATTTAATATAAAACCCTTCTGGCTATGGTGGCCCTGTGTCATCACAGTTAGAAGGGTGTTTTTTTGAATTATGGTTAGATTACCCTAACCCAAAGGAAGAGAAATACATTAAGCGATGCTGATACGAAGACCAAAAAATAAAAAAGTATCCTCCAATACGAAAATGGAGGATACCAATCTAAAATAGTATATATCCTTTAAGGTTTTAACACAGATCGATGATTCTTTCAACAGGGTTTGGCAAAAAAGTATTCCGAATCCCCAAGTTCGGTAGTATGCGTATGCTTGGTTCGCCACCGGGCAAAATTCGGAGGTTTCGCTGTAAAGCGCAGCAACCAGCCCTTGCCCGCTGATCCCATGACCTTGGCGAAGAGTTTGCCTTTCTCTGCTATCTCAATTTGCAGATTCAGGTATGGCTCCAGGACAGCTTCTGTCTCCAGCAAACCTCCCGTGTCGTTCAGCGCCGTGAAGCATCCTTGCTGTGGCTCCCGATCCACATACTTCTCGAGAATCGTCAAAAATGTGACGGGAATTGGTGACGGCAGCGGCACAAGGGGGTTCTCCTGTATACGGCAGGAGATGCCATACGCTCCGCCAATGCCTGTTACCTGGGACAGCTTCAAGGGCGCGGCGCAGCCCTTTGGAAAGACCTCCTGCACCATGGCAATTTCCAATGGTTCGGAAATCAGCCTACGGGTCTCGGGTGAGATCAGCACCTGTCCGCCCACGGTGTAGCTCTCGATTCTGCCGCACAGGTTCACATGGCTACCAACCACGCCGTATTTTGTACGTTTCTCCGAGCCGATGTTGCCGATGATGACCTCACCGGTGTTGATGCCGATGCCCATTTCCAGTGCCGGATACGCCCGCTGGGCATTCCAGGCATTGACGGCCTCCATCCGCTCCTGCATCTCCACCGCCGCGGCCACCGCATCGGAAGCGTGGCTTTGGGAAGGAACCGGCGCACCGAAAATGGCAAGAATACCGTCGCCGATAAACTCGATGATGGTGCCGCCCCGGCGCTGGATGATCTCCGTCATCTCGCCGAGATAGTGGTTCAGCATGGAGATAAGGTTCTGGGCTTCCATGCGCTCACTCATGGCGGTGAAGCCCCGCAGGTCACTCATCAGGATGGTGAGCGTCCGCTTTTTGCCTCCCAGAGCCAGTCCTTCCGGCGTTTCCAGAAGCTGCCGGACAATCTCGTCGGAAAGGTAGCGCCCAAAGGTTTCACTGAGCAGCTTGTTGCGCAGCTCCAGCTGACCATTCAGCGCCTGAATGCGCTCCATAGCCTTCACCGCGTCCCTTAATTCCGCCAGTTCGCTGATATCCCGGAATACCACGATGACCCCAATCTTCTCCTGCCCATTGTGCAGGTAGGAGGTTGCCACATGGAGCTGCCGGGTCTGCCGATCCGTATCATATGGCACCACATTCTCATGGGATACGGTGGCATCATAGATGGCATCCAGTATGGTCTGATTAAAAGCGTCGTTTTCCGGGTGCTCAAAAAAACACCGAGCAAAGCGCTGTCCCAGCAGTTCCTCCGGCTTACGATCCAGAATCTGCACAGCCGCGGGATTTACATAGGTGATGACGCCGTCCAACCCAATGGTCATCACACCCTCGGACATATCCTGTATAATACGCTCCCGTATAAAATCTGTATGCTCCACCATATCCGTTATCCCCCGAAACCGAAATATCCATGCTGCTTCAGGAAGGCCAGAGACTGCTCCACGCCGGTGATTCTGCCCACCTCCAATGTCATGGGAACACTGCGTCCGAGCTGCCGCCACAGGCTGTCCGCCAATGCCCAATCCACATTTCCCAAGCCCAAAGGAAGGTGCTCGTCGAATTGACCGTTGTTGTCGGATAAATGCAGATAACCGATGTGCTCCCCCAGTTCGTCAAACCACTGTTCCAGAGGAACCTGCGCGTAGTGGGCGTGACCGATGTCCAGACAAACCTGCACTTGAGCGGCGGAGGTTTCCCTGAGCAGGGTACAGAGTGGTTCGGGATTCACATCCATGCTGTTTTCCACGCAGATGATAAGACCGTATTCATTGGCAAGCTCCGTATAGAACTCGGCGCAGACACCTGCCCAGTGGCTCAGATAGGCACCCCGCAGAAACGGGAACGCACTGCTGTGAAACACCACATACTTGACATTCAGCGCCAATGCCAGCTCACAGCTTTCCCGGCAGCGCCGTCGGGAAAGCGCCCAGAAGCCCGGGTCGCCGCTGGCTGGATTTACATCAATGAAAGCGCCGTGGAGGGCGCGGGTGCGGCCACAGTCCCGATACCAGTCCCGGCATTGCGTATCGCCATCTGCGCCCAGCGGGGCAGGCATGGAGAGCTCCAGAACCTCATAGGTCAGACCTTCTCGCTGAGCCAGTTCCTCCCACTGGTGCCGGTGGGCATACTGCGGCTGAAGCTGTATCATATCCAGTTGGATCCAAAGGGAGCATAGTGGCCACAGGAAGCATGTTTCAGGCCTTCTCTGACGTCCTCACTGTCCAGATATGTACGGATTATTTCAATGAAGGAGTTGAACCAGCCGCTCTTTTCCTTACCGTTCCCCTTGGTTTCCATCATCTCTGAAGCTGCACGGCAGACCTCCAGATAGTCCCGGGTCAGCTCCCGAATCCGGCCGCCCATTTGGGTCATGATTGCATAGACCCGTTCGGGATTTTCCGTAAAGAAGGCGCCGAAATCTGCTCCTGTGATAACGTTAACCCGGACATCTTCCAGTGCCACAGCGGTTGCGGAACGCGGCAGGGACTCCACAAGTCCCATCTCACCAAAGTAGGCACCGTTTTCCGCCTTCAGCTCCGTGAGTATTTTTTCATCCTGCTGACCGTAGTGGGTGTAAATGCCCACTGTGCCCTCCAGCAGCTCATACATACAGGATTCGTAGGTTTTTTCCTGAAAGATGACTTCTCCGCTCTTGAATGTTTTTTCAGCCATATCCAATACCTCCTTAGTTGTCCGTATGTGCGTTTCCGGACTGCTGATAAATCTGGGATAGTTTTTCCAGATCTGTCTGTAGATCGCCGTCAATTTCCGCACCGGCCTTTTCAGCCTCCACGCTCCTGGCCACGGTCCGGCAGGCCTCCAAATAATCTACGGTCAGTTCCCGGATACGGCGGCTCATGTTCATGATAATCATCAGCACCCTGGCAGGACTTTCTATGAACAACTCCTGAAAGGTCTCGGGGGTAATGATTCGGACTTTGGTATCGCTGGTCAATGCCACGGCGGTGGCAGAACGGGGCACTCCCTCAATCATGCCCATCTCACCGAAAAACTGCTCTGTTTCCAGCGTTGTCAGCAGCTTCTCCTCCGGGGTTCCGTAATTGACGTATATGCCAACCTTCCCCCAGAGAATGTCGTACATGCAGTCGGAAGCATCACCTTGCTTAAAGATGACACCGCCCTTTTTGAATGCTTTTGTGCTCATATATCATACTCCTTTTTTTGAATCCTTGTTAATATATCCCACGCAGTCTGTCCCGGTTTTGCCTCAAATTATACAATCAGAAAAAACTTCACCAGAAACAGGGCAGAGATTACTTATGTCGGAAGCCGCACTTTGTGCCTATCCCCAGGGTACGTCCGGAGGATTATTTCTGGAAAAAATCCATTGACACACGGAAGGAAATGTGCGCACCGTCGCCGCCGAAGAACCTGGCAACCAGTTCCTCGCTGAGCAGCTCAGGATCTCCCAGCAGGTCTTCCAGCTGCTCCGTAGTAAAATATCTGGCAAGAAAGGCCCTTATATCTGCCAGATCCTTGCTGGTCAGCTTGCCCACGGTAGCAATCAGATAATCTGTTCTTCCATCTCTGTTCCCTCCCGATACTTGATATGCTTTCCCTCGTCTTTCTGTCTGTTGGAATACTCCCGGGCCGGGGCATCGATTTTGTGATCAAAATAGTCAAAATAGTCACACTTGACCCTGTCCCGGGCGATTCCCAGATAGCCCCGGGACTGAATGAGAATATCTCCCACCCCCAGCGCCCCCAGGGTATTCACCAAATCCAGGCGGATTTGGTACATATAGGAGCGATGCTGATCATTCTCAAAGAGAACGGCGGACAGCTCTTTCATGGAGCAGCGGGTGCCGTTGCGGTCCGTCAGATACGCCAGCAGCTCCTTTGTCCGGTTGTATTTGAACTGGATGGGGCTGCCGT
>SFNH01000131.1 GCA_004554205.1 Clostridium sp. | reverse complement strand
ACCGTAAGAAAACGTGGCGGTTGTAGGCAAAAATCCCATTGCCGAAGGCAATTTTCATGGATTTTTGCCTGTAACTGTGAAGGTACTGAACAGTTACAGGAAAAGCATTGCATCCGTCGACCGAACAAAAGAGGACCCCCTGCCCGCGACGGTAAAGTCCGACGCTTGACAGTTACGAAAAGTCTCAATGGACAGAAAGCGCGCTGTGTGGTATACTTAAAAAAAGAGTTTTATCATCGTGTATACAATATAAACGGAGGGGTCTATATGAAGGGACGAATTAACAACAAAATGGGTGAGATTCAGATAAATTCTGACGTGATCGCCATGTATGCGGGCATGACGGCAGTAGAGTGCTTTGGTATCGTCGGCATGGCAGCCGTCAGCATGAAGGACGGGCTGGTCAAGCTTTTAAAGAAAGAGAGTCTGACACACGGGATCACGGTGGATATTAAGGACAACCACATTACCATAGATTTCCATGTGATCGTCTCGTACGGGGTCAGCATATGCGCGGTCGCGGATAACTTGATCGCAAACGTAAAATACAAAGTCGAAGAATTCACCGGCATGGAGGTTGACAAGATCAACATCTATGTAGAAGGTGTACGAGTGATAGATTAAGGAGGACCTACCCGTGGATGTAAAGGTGATTGACGCCCGTTTGATGAAAAAGGCATTCCTTGCCGGAGCGAAGGGGTTAGAAGCAAAAAAAGAATGGATTAACGAGCTGAATGTATTTCCCGTTCCGGACGGGGATACCGGGACGAACATGACTATGACGATCATGGCGGCGGCCCGGGAGGTGGCGGCTCTTCATGATCCCACCATGGAGGAACTCGCAAAGGCGATCTCATCCGGCTCCCTGCGCGGCGCAAGGGGGAATTCCGGCGTGATTCTCTCCCAGCTCTTCCGCGGCTTTACCAAGGAGATAAAGAAGGTGGAGGAGGTCGATGTGACCGTTCTTGCGGCTGCGCTTGTCCGTGCGGCGGAGACGGCCTACAAGGCGGTTATGAAGCCCAAGGAGGGCACGATCCTGACCGTGGCAAAGGGGATGGCGGAGAAGGCAGCCGAGCTTGCGCCGCAGTCGGACGACATTCTGGAATTTGCGGAGAAGGTCATCGAGCACGGCGATCATGTGCTCAGCCAGACGCCGGAGATGCTCCCGGTGTTAAAGCAGGCCGGAGTGGTGGATTCCGGCGGGCAGGGGCTTATGCAGGTGTTAAAGGGCGCCCTTGACGGCTTAAAGGGCAAGGAAGTGGATCTGACGATGGCTCCCGGCGACGGGGCGGTTTTTGCTGCCGAAAGGCCGGGCGCAGGCGCGGCCTCCCGGGATATCGAAACGGCAGATATCAAGTTCGGCTACTGCACGGAATTCATCATCAATGTGGAGAAGCAGTACGACGAGGACGCGGAGCTTGCGTTCAAGGCGTACTTGGAGTCCATCGGCGACTCCATCGTCGTGGTCTCCGACGACGACGTGGTAAAGGTGCATGTTCACACCAACGATCCGGGGCTTGCGATCCAGAGGGCGCTGACCTACGGCTCCCTCTCACGCATGAAGATCGATAATATGCGCGAGGAGCATGAGGAACGTCTGATAAAGGACGCTGAGAGGGTGGCGGCCGAGCAGAAGGCCGCGGATATGGAAAAGCAGGAGGTCGAGGATCAGGGTCCGAGGAAGCCCAGCGGTTTCATCGCGGTTTCCGTCGGAAAGGGCCTGGGCGAGATCTTTCGCGGCATCGGAGCGGACTATCTGATCGAGGGCGGGCAGACCATGAACCCCAGCACGGAGGACATGGTAAACGCCATCGAGCATGTCAATGCCGACACCGTTTATATCCTGCCGAACAACAAGAACATTATCCTTGCGGCGGAGCAGGCGAAGTATCTTGTGAAGGACAAGCAGATCATCGTGGTGCCGTCAAAGACTGTGCCCCAGGGGATCACGGCGCTCATCAACTTTGTCCCCGGACAGTCCCCGGAGGATAACCTGGCGACGATGACTGCGGAGATGGGCCGTGTGAAGACCGGGCAGATCACCTATGCGGTGCGCAATACGGTGATCGATGATAAGGAGATCCATGAGGGCGACATCATGGGGATCGGCGACCACGGCATACTGGCAGTCGGGGCCAGCGTGGACACCACGGCGGTGGACACGTTAAAGGCCATGCTTGATGAGGAGTCCGAGCTTGTCACCATCTACTACGGAGCTGACGTGGAGCTTAAGGAGGCGGAGGCGCTGCTTGAGAAGGCGAGCGCTGCCTGTCCTGATGTGGATATTGAGCTGCAGGACGGTGGACAGCCGATTTATTATTATTTGATTTCTGTTGAGTGATCTTATATGAACCGGGAACCGATTACGAGCTTAAAGGGAATAGGAGAAAAGACGGGCGAGCTCTTTAAAAAGCTGGGCGTTGATACCGTCGAGGATCTGCTCCATTATTATCCGCGGGCATACGACGCCTATGAGGAGCCGGTGCCTATCGGGCAGTTGACGGAGGGCGGTATTGCGGCTGTAACTGGGCAGCTTTTGCGGACGGCGAGTGTGCGGCGGTTTAAGAATATGCAGATCATCGTCACTACCGTGAAGGATATGACCGGGACGCTGCAGCTTACCTGGTACAATATGCCCTATCTGCGCGCGGCATTGCAGATGGGGAGGCTTCTTGTGTTTCGCGGAAGGGTTGTTAAAAAGGGGGGCCGGCTGACGATGGAGCAGCCGGAGATTTTTGAGCCGGAGGCGTATGCCGCTATCATGCACTCCATGCAGCCCATCTACAGCCAGACGCGGGGGCTCGGCAACAAGGCCATCACGAAGGCGGTGATGCAGGCGCTTAAGGAGCGGCAGATGGAGCGGGAATACCTGCCCGCCGCCCTGCGCAGGAAGTATGAGTTAGCCGAGTATAACTATGCCATTGAGCATATTCATTTCCCGTCTGATAAGAAGGAGCTTTTATTTGCGAGAAAGCGGCTGGTGTTTGACGAGTTCTTTTTCTTTCTGCTGGCAGTGCGCCGCCTTAAGGAAAAGCGCCGGGACAGGCACAGCCGCTTTGTGATGGCGCATAGGCCGGAGGTGGACGGGCTTGTCAGGGCGCTTCCCTATGCTCTGACAGAGGCGCAGAGGAAGGTTCTTAACGAGATTGAGAGGGATCTGGAGGGCGGTCTTGTTATGAACCGCCTGATTCAGGGCGACGTGGGCTCGGGGAAGACGATCATCGCGGTGCTGGCGCTTTTGCAGGCGGCGTATAATGGCTTTCAGGGCGCGCTGATGGTGCCGACGGAGGTGCTTGCAAGGCAGCATTTTGAGTCGATGACGGAGCTTTTTCACGCCCATGGGATTCAAAAAAATGTGATCCTTGTGACCGGTTCCATGACGGCTAAGGAGAAGCGGACGGCCTATGAGAAGATCGCCTCCCACGAGGCGGATATCATTGTGGGAACGCACGCATTGATTCAGGAGAAGGTTCACTATGACAAGCTGGCGCTTGTGATCACGGACGAGCAGCACCGCTTCGGCGTGGGGCAGCGTGAGGCGCTCGGCGGAAAGGGAGAGGAGTGCGGCGAAGGGGGGGAGCCCCATGTGCTTGTGATGAGCGCTACGCCGATCCCGCGGACGCTGGCGATCATTCTCTATGGGGATCTTGACATTTCCGTGATTGATGAGCTTCCGGCGAACCGCCTCCCCATCAAAAACTGTGTGGTTGATACCGGTTTCCGGGACAAGGCATATCGTTTTATCGAGAGGGAGGTCGCGGCGGGGCGTCAGGCCTATGTTATCTGTCCCATGGTGGAGAAAAGCGAGATGATCGAGGCGGAAAACGTCCTGGATTACACGAAGCTTCTGCGCCGCAAGCTCCCCGACTGCGTGACGGTGGAAGCGCTGCATGGGAAGATGAAGGGCAGGGAGAAAAACCGCATTATGGAACGGTTCGCGGCCGGAGAGATTCAGGTGCTCGTCTCCACAACGGTCGTGGAGGTGGGCGTGAACGTGCCGAATGCTACCGTGATGATGATTGAGAACGCGGAGCGCTTCGGCCTTGCGCAGCTCCATCAGCTCCGCGGCCGTGTGGGGCGCGGAAGATACCAGTCTTACTGCATCATGGTAAACGGCTCCGACCAGGAGGGCACGAGGGAGAGGCTCGACATTATGAACCGCTCGAACGATGGCTTTTACATTGCGTCCGAGGATTTGAAGCTGCGCGGGCCGGGGGATATTTTTGGCATACGCCAGAGCGGCGAGATGGAATTTAAGCTGGCGGACATCTTCACCGACGCCGACCTCTTAAAAACCGTGTCCGGGGAGGTAGATGAAATACTCGATAAGGATCCGCGGCTTGAGGCACCGGATTATGAGGCGTTAAGGGAGCGCCTTGAGGTGTATTTGAATAGGAGTTATGAGAGGCTGAACCTCTAGAGTTTTCGCTTTTATTCGGTCGCGAGATGTAAAACTTTTGGTGTAACTGTTCAGTGCCTTCACAGTTACAGGCAAAAATCCATGAAAATTGCCTTCGGCAATGGGATTTTTGCCTACAACCGCC
>SFNH01000130.1 GCA_004554205.1 Clostridium sp. | reverse complement strand
ATCTGCGAGATGGAGGCGCCACCAATCGCTAACTCGATCAGATCAGCCACGTCGGAGACATTCAAGCCATATTGCGCAATGCGATCCCGATCGGCGATGATCTGCAACTGCGGCAGCGGTGGTTCTTGATCGACCGCCACATCCACTGCGCCGGGGATCTCTTTCAAGAGGTTCGCCAAGCGATCCGCCAGATGCCGACCCTCCACCACATCCTCGCAATAGATCTTCAACGCCAAATCGCTATGCGCCCCGGCGATCTGATCCATCACCATGTCGATAATGGGTTGTGAGAAGCCCACGGTGTAGCCCGGCATCGTCGCTAATTTCTCCGCCATCTCCTCGATGAGGTCCGCTTTCGACTTACCAAACTTCCAAGTGCTATACGGTTTCAAACCTACGCCGCACTCCACATGCGAGAGCGAGAAGGCCTCGGCCCCCTCATCGTCACGGCCCACCTGCGTCATCACATAAGAGACCTCCTCAAACTGGCTCAACGTCTCACGCAGCTCCGCACCCATCGCCTTCGACTTCTCAATCGAGATACCCGGCGGCAGCTGCACCTGGATCCAGATGGAGCCCTCATCCAACGGAGGAAGGAAATCTTTTCCCACCGTGTAGCTGAGCACACCCGCACCGATCAAGATCAGCACCAAGGGTGCGATCACCTGCTTGGGGCGCTCCACGATCCGTTCGATCTCCCGATGGTAAAGTGCCGCAAGCCGTTCCAACCAACGGTTATGAAAACTTTTCTGCGGCTTACGATAAGCCATGAAGGCCAAGCCGGGAATCAGCAGCAACGCCACGCTCAGCGCGCCCACCAAGGCATACCCCACCGTATAGGCCATCGGCGTGAACAGCTTGCGCTCGATATGCTCAAAAGCGAAAAGCGGCAGGTAAGCAGTAATAATAATTAAGGTAGAGAAGAAGATCGGACGAGCCACCTCCGTAGCCCGCTTAAGGATCGACTCCTCCTGCAACAGCTCCTGCGGATGCCGCTCCCGCTTCTTCAAGATAGTCTCCATCATCACGATCGAGCCATCCACCAAGATACCGAAATCAATCGCCCCCAACGAGAGCAGATTGGCGGGAATATTGGTCAGGTGCATCAGGATAAAGGCGATCAGCAGCGAGAGCGGGATCGTGATCGCCACCAACAGCGCGCCTCGCCAACTGCCTAAGAAGAGAATCAAGACCAGCACCACCAACACCATTCCCTCGATCAACGTGTGCGAGACGGTGTGTAAGGTGGTGTTCACCAATTCCGTCCGGTCCATGAAGGGATGGATGCGGGTGCCTTCCGGCAGGATCTCGCTGTTCAGCTCCTCCACGGCGGCATGAACCCCCTCCAGCACCTGCGAGGGATTCTCGCCACGCAACATCTGCACGATGCCCTCCACGCCATCGGAGTAGTCTCGCTCCGCATCGGTAAAGCCCAGCACGCCCTTCCGCTCCAAGGTACCATATTTTAAGGTACCGATATCATTCAAATAGACCGGCACGCCCCCGACTGTCTTGATCACGATGTGCCCCAAGTCTTCCAAGTCCTTCACCAAGCCGATCCCGCGGATCACGTAGGAGAGATCACCCCGGCTCAACATACTACCGCCGGCGTTCACGTTGTTCTTCTCGATCTTCTCCGCAATGTCCGCCAAGATCACGTCATACTGCTCCATCTTGTAGGGATCCACCTCGATCTGGTATTGGGTAGTGATGCCGCCGTAGTTGCTCACGTCCGCCACACCCGTCACCTGCTTCAGTCGCGGGATGATCACCCATTTATGCAGGTCGGTCATCTCGCGCAGGTTCAGCCGATCACTCTCCACGATGTAGCGGAAGATCTCGCCCGTCGGAGAGGTCAAGGGATTCAATCCCGGCACCGCGTTATAAGGCAGCTCCACATCCACCAACCGCTCCTGCACCCGCTGGCGGGCCCAATAGTCATCGATGCCATCGTCGAAGACCAACACCACCGTCGATAGGCCGAAGGTGTTCTTGCTACGCATCACGCTCAATCCCGGCAAGCCATTCATGGCTCGCTCGATGGGAATACTGATCTGCTGCTCAATCTCCTCTGCCGCCAAGCCGGGCACCTGGGTCACCACCTGCACCGTGGTATCGGAAATATCGGGATAGGCATCAATCGCCAACCGTGTCCAGGCGTAATAGCCCACAACGGCCAAGAACAGAAACAGGACGAACATCAGCCCTCGCCGATGAATCGCCGTATAAATCACTCGTTTCATGGCAGCTTCCTCCTATCTGGCATCCAACAAATAGAAAGCGCCCTTCACGACAATCCGCTCGCCCTCACGCAGGCCACTCAGCACGACAGTCTTCCCATCCTCACTCTGCCCTGCCTCGATCGACTGCTTACGGTAGGTGCGCTCCGCCTCCTCCACCAAGACATACATCGCATCCTCCTCTTGCAGGATGGCCGTGGTCGGGATGCGAATCAAGGAGGCCTCCTTATCGCTCAGCTTCACCATGCCATACATCTCCGGCTTCATCAGTCGCTCCCGGTTGTCGCACTCGATCAGGATCTCCACGGAGCGCGTGTCGGGATCCAGCAGCTCACTGATGTGATAGATCTGACCCGTCAACTTCCGGTCGGGCAGCGCCACTAACTGAATCTCCACCTCCTCCAAAGCCTGCACCAAGGGCAGATCCTTTTCCTTGACGTTGGCTACGACCCAGACCTTCTCCAAGTCGGCCACGATCATCACCGGGTCTGCATCCTCCTTCAGATATTGGCCCATCACCAAGCGGTTCTTGACCACCTCGCCAGCGATCGGCGAACGGATAATCAGGGGCTGACCCAACACAAACTGCTCAGGATCTATCTGGAAAACCTCTAATGCCGCCTTGGCCTGCGCAAACTCCTGTTGCTGCACGGCATAGTTTGCCTCGGCCTCCTCCAATGCTTTTTGCACACCTACCCGATTCTGCATCAGGTCTCGTTCACGATTCAGGTTCTTCTGGGCCAACGCCAACTCCTCCTTCGCCTGGGCATAGGCCTTTCCCGCCTCAAACACAGCAGGCGCACTGATCTCGAAGAGCGGACTACCAGGCACCACCTTCTGTCCTAACCGCACAAAGGAGCGCACCACACGCCCCTCCACCGGCGAAGCCACCTCCGCATAACGGGAGGGTATCGCACGTACCACGCCGGAGGTGGTGAACTCCATGCGATATAATTCTTTACTAACAGGGGCGGTCTCCAACTTCGCCAAAACGGGCGACTCCGCTCCCACATGGATCAAACGATCCTGAAGGATGACCTGCTTCGAGGCATCCTCTGCTTTCCTCTGGCCACTACATGCACAGAGGGCCGTTGCTAACAGCAACAGCCAATTCAAATGTTTCATATAAGAGTAACTTATTGTTTGTCCGTACTATATCATCTCTCACTATCTATAAAGAAATGACCGGGCAGGGAGGCCCTCGGGAGACAGGTCGCCGGGAAAGATGCCAGACAGGCCTTTCCAGGCATACGGAAAACAATAAAAGAAGCAACACCCACGCAGCCGTGAAGAGCGGCATCGAAAAGGCCTCCATCGTGAAATGGTTGAGCAGGGCGATCGTCTCGAACGCCGCAAAGCTATGCTCGTGGCCGGGCAATCCGTCCGCATTCGGCCAATAAGGATGTGAGTGGGTGATGAGTTGCGCATGATAGAAATGAGTGTGCGTAAAGGCCGTGCCGCCTATGTAGTAGCTCACGAAAAGGACTACCAGCAGCGGCTTCAACCATTTTATGCTTCGCAGAATGCTCATTTATTTCTATCAATAATGGCGCAAATGTACAAAAAATAGCCTTTCTGTATCATTTTGTATCATTTTTATTGAGAGTGATTTATATTCAGTACTGAATTATTATGTTTCCTAAATGATTTAATAGTATTCAGTAATAAATAGATATATTTTATTTATAAATTAGTCTTATAAAGCAATGAATAGTTTGGTTTCATTAAGGTTTTAATCCTTCTCAATACTGAATGATTATCTTTTATTAAGGTTGTAATCTAAATTAGTACTGAATAGATATTCCTTTTATTCAACTCATAATCATTCAATACATAATAGAATTACTTTCTATTGGATTTATATAGATTAAGTATTGATTTATAGTATATTTGTGGAAAAATTCAACCAATATGGCCGCTATACAAGATTTTTCGCAGATCAGAAGGCTCCGCATGAACGAGCTTCTGAGTTTTAGCAGGGTTTTAGAGGAGAAACTCCGCCAATCCCCCTTTACCACCCATGAGCAGATCGGGCGACAGATCGCCCTGTTCGCCCGGATGGTGCAGGATTATGACGACAGCCTGATGGGAGGTGGCAGATGGCACACCTCTGGAGAACTGAAAGCCGCCGATCAACAACGTGACAATGCACAAAGCTGTTTCTTGAAACAGATCCGCATTTACGCGAACCACTACGACGCGGAGCGGCGGGCACAAGGGCAACTGCTGGCCATCCTGGCGCAAAAATACGCGGATAAGACCCGCATCAGCCATTCCGAACAGACCAGCTTGGTGGAAAACTTGATCCAGGAGGCGGAATCAGAACGATACTGGGCCGCTGTGGCTGCCCTGCCGGAGCTGCCAGGCTGGCTAA
>SFNH01000129.1 GCA_004554205.1 Clostridium sp. | reverse complement strand
AGCGAGTTCAATGTTAGTGCAAGCCGAACGCAGAGCCATGCTTGCATGAGCTTTGCTGAGGCGCAGCCTAACTTCACGTTTGGAGTAAATCTTCAGCGAACCGAACGAATGGAGTAGTGAGGCAGGTTCAGCCTTGAACTTTTGGTTACTTTTCTTTCAAGAGAAAAGTAACAATCCTATCTTATCCGTACCGGAACAGCCGGCGCTGCACCTATCTTCACCAAATAGAGGCCGGCGTTGAGGTTAGCCAGGCGATTCGCTCCCACTGCCAACCGGGCCACACGGACGGGCACGCCGCCGTCTTCTGATTTTAACCAATCAAGGAATGTGATTTTTCCTGTTTCACCACAGAATTCTCAGGGAATTGCCGTACTTTTGCTCGCCTAAACAGAAATAGTTGATCCATGAGAGATTTCATGCGCGTCTTGCGCCGTTTCGTTCCCCCCTATAAGCGGTATTTGGTGTTGAACATTGTTTTCAACGTCCTTTCCGCCATCTTGAATCTGTTCTCCTTTGCCTTGATTATCCCGATCCTGCAGATCCTGTTCAAGATCAATGAGGATCATTACGCGTTTATCCCCTGGCAGTTCGACTGGTTGAGCTGGGAGAGCTGGAAGGCGTTGCCCGACCTCTGCACGAATAATTTCTTTTGGTTCGTCTCGCAGCTGATCGAGGTGCGTGGCGGCTCCTTCGCCCTGATCATGCTGGGCGTTTTCCTGATCGTGGCGACCTTCCTGAAGGTGGCGACCATGTATTTGGCCTTCTATACGATGATCCCGATCCGGACGGGCGTGGTGCGCGACATCCGCAACCAGATCAACCGGAAGATCACGGAGCTGCCTTTGGGCTTCTTCTCGGAGGAGCGGAAGGGGGACATCATTGCCCGGGTCTCTGGCGACGTGAACGAGATCGAGACCTCCATCATGAGCTCGTTGGACATGCTGTTTAAGAACCCGATCTTGATCTTGATCTACCTGACCGGCATGATCGCCATCAGCTGGCAGCTGACGCTGTTTGTCTTGATCCTCTTGCCGGTGGCGGGCTACGTGATGGGGCAGGTGGGCAAGAAGCTGAAGCGGAAATCCTTAGAGGGGCAGCAGCAGTGGGGCTTCCTGATGAGCCAGATCGAGGAGACGCTGAGCGGCCTGCGCATCATCAAGGCGTTTAACGCGGAGCGGAAGATCCAGGAGCGGTTTGAGCGGAGCAACGAGGCGTTTCGCCGGCTGACCAACCGGGTCTATCGCCGTCAGCAACTGGCGCACCCGATGAGTGAGTTTCTGGGGACGGCCACGATCGCGATCGTGTTGTGGTATGGCGGCTCCTTGATCTTGAGCGCCAACAGCCCGATCGACGCGCCTACCTTTATCTATTACTTGGTGATTTTTTATAGCATCATCAATCCCGCCAAGGATCTGAGCAAGTCGGTCTATGCCATCCAGAAGGGCTTGGCCTCGATGGAGCGCGTGGATAAGATCTTGCAGGCGGAGCGTACGATTCTCGATCCGGAGCAGCCGAAGCCGATCGCCCTGCGGGAGGCGATCACCTACCGGGATGTCTGGTTTAAGTATCAGGATCAGTGGGTGCTGAAAAATATCAACCTGACGATCCCGAAGGGCAAGACGGTGGCATTGGTGGGGCAGTCGGGCTCGGGCAAGAGCACGTTGGTCGATCTGTTGCCCCGCTTCTACGACGTGACGCAGGGGCAGATCCTGATTGACGGGGTGGATGTCAGGGAGGCACGCCTCAGCGACTTGCGTGGCTTGATGGGCAACGTCAACCAGGAGGCGATCCTCTTCAATGATACCTTCTATAATAATATCGCGTTCGGCGTGGAGCAGGCTACCCGTGCGCAGGTGGAGGAGGCGGCGCGCATCGCCAACGCCCATGCCTTTATCGAGGCGAGCGAACAGGGCTATGAGACCAACATCGGCGATCGGGGCGGCAAGCTCTCCGGCGGACAGCGGCAGCGCATCAGCATCGCCCGGGCCATCTTGAAGAACCCGCCGATCCTGATCCTCGACGAGGCGACCTCCGCCTTGGATACGGAGTCGGAGCGGTTAGTGCAGGAGGCGTTGGAGCATCTGATGAAGGGGCGCACGACGATCGTGATCGCCCATCGCCTATCGACCATTCGCCATGCCGACCTGATCTGCGTGTTGCACGAGGGCGAGATCGTGGAGCGAGGCACGCACGAGGAGCTGCTGGCGCTCGACGGCTATTACAAACGGCTGTGCGACATGCAGCGTTTTTAGGAATGAATAAGGAGTAAACTGTAAATATATCACGATCATGAAACACCTTTTGTATGGATTGTTGGCCTTGCTTCTGTGGGGATGCCAAGCGCCTGATTTGCGATTAGCCAATGAGCTGTCTTATTTCTTCGACCGGCCGGCGAAGTTGTGGGAGGAGTGCTTGCCCTTGGGCAACGGACGTATCGGCATGATGCCGGATGGCGGTGTGGAGGCCGAGCGGATCTTGCTGAATGAGATCTCGATGTGGTCGGGCAGCAAGCAGGATGCCACTAATCCGGCGGCTTCCTATGCGTTGCCTACGATCCGCCGCCTGCTCTTCGAGGGGCGCAACGACGAGGCGCAACAGCTGATGTATAATACGTTTGTATGCAAGGGCGCGGGCAGCAACCTGGGCGATGGCGCCAATGCCGCCTACGGGAGCTACCAGCTGTTTGGCTACCTGAATCTGCGTTACCAATATCCCCATGCGGAAGATACCGTCTCCCAGTATCGCCGTACGTTGAGCCTGAGCGATGCGACCACTTCGCTCGCTTTCAAGCGGGGGAATATCACTTATACCCGCGAGCAGTTTACCTCTTTCGCGGGCGATTTAGGGGTGATCCATCTGTTGGCGGATGAGGATAAGGCGTTGCATTTCACCTTGGGATTGAGTCGCCCGGAACATGCGCAGGTCTCCCTGGATGGTCATGACTTGGTGATGAAGGGGCGGTTGCCGGATGGCGTGGATACCGTGGAGATGAAGGGGATGCGCTTCGCGGCGAAGGTGCGTGTGCTCTTGCCGAAGGGGGGAGAGTTGGTGCCCTCAGACACGGCGCTCACGGTGCGGAACGCTTCGGAAGCTGTCCTGTTGGTGAGCTTGGCGACCAATTATTGGGAGCCGGATCGGTTTGAGGCTGCGCTCGACCGACAGCTGGCGGATGCGGAGCGTAAGGATTATGCGACGTTGCGCCGGGAGCATACGCAGGCTTATCAGGCGCTGTTCGATCGGGTCTCCTTGCAGTTAGGGCGGACGGAGCGCGACCATTGGCCGATCGACAAGCGGTTGGCCGCCTTCGCGGCGGATCGTCAGGATCCTTCGTTGGTGGCGCTTTACTTCCAATTCGGTCGCTATCTGTTGATCTCCTCTACGCGTGTCGGCCTGTTGCCTCCCAACTTGCAGGGGCTCTGGTGCAACACGATCCATACGCCTTGGAATGGCGACTATCACCTGAACATCAATCTGCAAATGAATCATTGGCCGGCGGAGGTGACCAACCTCTCGGAGCTGCATCTACCATTGGTGGAATGGACGAAACAGCAGGTGGCGAGTGGCGAGCGAACCGCCAAGGCCTTCTATAACGCCCGTGGTTGGGTGACGCATATCTTGGGTAATGTCTGGGAGTTTACGGCACCGGGTGAGCATCCCTCGTGGGGCGCGACCAACACGTCGGCCGCTTGGCTCTGCCAGCATCTCTACACACATTATCTCTATACGTTGGATGAGGCCTATTTGCAGGAGATCTATCCGACGCTGCGTGGCGCGGCGCTCTTCTTCGTGGATATGTTGGTGGTGGATCCCCGCTCGAAATATTTAGTGACCGCGCCAACTACCTCTCCGGAGAATGCCTATATCCTGCCGAATGGGCAGGTGGTGAATATCTGTGCCGGCTCGACGATGGACAATCAGATCGTGCGTGAGTTGTTTAGTAATACGATTGATGCGGCGCATCGCTTAGGCGTGGATAGCGCCTTTGCGGAGGAGTTGGCCGCTAAACGGGCTCGTTTGATGCCTACGACCATCGGCAAAGATGGGCGCATCATGGAGTGGTTAGAGCCTTTCGAAGAGGCGGAGCCGCACCATCGCCATGTGTCGCATCTGTATGGACTCTATCCGGGCGATGAGATCACGGTGGAGCATACGCCGGAGTTGGCGGAGGCCGCACGCAAGACGTTAGAGGCAAGAGGCGATCAGAGCACCGGTTGGTCGATGGCCTGGAAGATCAATTTCTGGGCACGCCTGCACGATGGCGACCACGCCTATAAATTGTTGGGCGACCTGCTGCATCCCTGCATCAACGAAAAGGGAGAGGTGAGTGGCGGTAGCTATCCCAACCTCTTCTGTTCACATCCCCCTTTCCAGATTGATGGGAACTTTGGTGGCACAGCCGGCGTGGCGGAAATGTTGGTGCAGAGTCAAAGTGGTTTGATCGAGTTCTTGCCGGCGTTACCTTCCGCGTGGCCGAATGGTAGCTTCAGAGGGCTGCGTGTGCGTCAAGGCGGAGAGGTGTCTGCTCGCTGGGTGGAAGGGAAATTGATCGAGGCCAGCTTAAAGGCGCATCATGCCGGTTCGTTCCGTATCCGTCTGCCGCAATCCTCGGAAAGGTTAAGCATAAAGATCAATCAAAAGGCCGCATCCTTGCCGATTGTGGACGGATTGCTCTCCGTTGACCTGAAAAAGGGGGACGAATTGCTGCTTTTCTTCTA
>SFNH01000025.1 GCA_004554205.1 Clostridium sp. | reverse complement strand
TTTGGAAAAAGGAGGTCAATTCATAAATCGTAACAGTTCAGCCATGCGACTCACCTCGGTCGCGACCAGCGTTTTCGTTTTGTTCGGTCGCCCTCACAGCAAGGTTTGCACAGCGCTCCCTCGGGACTGCGGCGTGAAATCCGCCAGAAACGTCGCATGCCTGAACTGTTGCCATAAATGTAAAAAAAATATATAAATGTAAAAAAAATATAACCTCTATTGACAAGGTGACACCTTGTCATTATAATGGAAACCATCTCCAAAAAAGTGACAGGTTGTCATTATTGAAAAGGGGGGAGCGGGAATATGCCTACGCAGCGATTTTACCGTCTGCCGGAGGCGAAGCGTCAGTCGATACGGGAAGCGGCGGTGGCGGAGTTTGCCAGAGTGCCCTTTGAGAATGTGTCGATCAATCAGATCATCCGGAACGCGGAGATATCCAGGGGCAGCTTTTATACATACTTCGAGGATAAGCAGGATCTTCTGGATTTTATACTTGAGGACAGCGGAAATAAGATGAAAGAGTTTTTCGTAAAGGAGCTTGAGCGCAACGGCGGAGATTATTTTGCTCTGGTGGAGAGCTCATTTGACTTCATAATCGGAAGACTCAATGATTCCCACAGGATGCTTGAGGTGGCGCGGAATATATTTTCCTATCAGGAGAACGCGAAGCTTTTGGGTCTTGAGGAATTGAGCATTCCGTTTTTGCGGGATGACAGCCCCATGGTGGGAGACATCGGGGGAATCGTGCCGCCGCTTCAGTGGCTGATCGACCGGATCGACACACGGAAAATGCGGTTTGAGCGGACGGAGGAATTCATCCCCCTGATGACGATGGGGGCAGTTGCCCTGCTCTGGGTGATCAAGCAGTACTACGAAGCCCCGGAACGACTGGACGCGGCGCGTGATTTTCTGCACCGTTCCATGGAATTGCTGAAACACGGTGCATATAAAGAATAAAAAAGAGAATGACGAGGAGACAGCGATGAAAAAAGGAATCATAGTTGCAGGAGTTGTAGTAGTAGCGGCGGCGGCGTTTATTCTGCCGCGGGCGCTTAAAAAGCAGCCGGCGGCGGAGGAGGAAGCGCTCCCGGTCGTCGAGGTCAGCACCCCGCAGGACGCGAGCATTGAGCTGTACCGCAATCTTGTGGGGAAGGTGGAGCCCTCTGACGTCGTGTACATATACCCGAAAGCGGCAGGAGAGGTGACGGAGGTCTCCGCGAAGGCGGGAGACATGGTACAAGAGGGGCAGGCAATCTGCAAGATCGACACAAAGCAGGTCGACGCTGCCCGCCTGACTCTTGAGTCGGCAGAGCAGTCGCTAAACGATGCCAACACCAATCTCGCCCGCCAGCAGGCGCTTTTTGAGGCGGGAGACATTGCGAGCGCCATGTTTGAGCAGGCGCAGACCCAGGCAAAGAACGCGCGGATTCAGTACGACTCCGCAAAGCTCAATTATGACAATCAGATGGAGTTCGCCAACATCACCGCGCCGATCTCCGGCAAGGTGGAGACCTTTAATGTGGAGGTTCACGACAACGTGGCAAACCAGGTGTTGATCGCCGTGATCGCCGGCGAGGGCGGAAAGACCGTCAATTTCTCCGTGACAGAGAAGGTCGTAAAGCAGCTTAAGACTGGGGATACGATCACGATCAAAAAGAACGGCATGGAGTATGACGGAACGATCACCCAGGTGAGCAGCATGATCGACGCGCAGACCGGACTCTTCGCGGTAAAGGCATCCGTCGAGAACGGCGACGCGCTCGCGACCGGCTCCCAGGTGGAGTTAAGCGTTGTCTCCGACCGGGCGGAAAACGTGATGACGATCCCCGTTGACGCGGTCTATTATTCCGGCGGCGACGCCTACGTTTACACCTACGATAACGGGACAGTTCATCACATCCCGGTAGAGGTTGGCATCTATGATTCCGAGAGGATTCAGATCCTTTCCGGGATAAGCGCTGCGGATGAGGTCATCACGAGCTGGAGCTCGGAACTGTTTGAGGGCTCCAGGGTTCAGAAGGCCGTAGAATAAGACAGAGGAGGAAGACAGCGATGGGATTAACAAAAACAGTCCTCAAACGGCCGGTCACCACTTTTTTGGTGATTCTGTGCCTGATTGTGTTCGGCCTCCAGTCCGTGCTCGGCGCGAAGCTTGAGCTGATGCCCACTATGGATATGCCGATGCTCGTGGTGGCGACCGTTTATCCGGGGGCAAGCCCGGAGGATGTAAATGACCTGGTGACGACAGAGATTGAAGACGGGATCGGTTCCCTAAGCGGTATCGACACCATCCAGTCCCAGTCCATGGAAAATATGTCCCTTGTCATTATCCAGTACAATTACGGCAAGGACATTGACGAGGCGTATGACGATCTGAAGAAAAAGATGAACCTGCTCGAATCATTTCTCCCCGATGACTGCGAGTCACCGATGATCGTTGAGATGAATATAGATGAGATGGATACGGTTTCTCTTTCCATTAACCATAAGACGGAACCTAATCTGTATAATTATGTAAACAATAAGATCGTGCCGGAGTTTGAGAAGATCACGACGGTTACGGACGTCAGCGTAAGCGGCGGACAGGAGGAGTATGTAAAGGTCGAGCTCATCCCGGAGAAATTACAGCAGTACAGGCTGAATATGAAATCCATTGCGGATATCATCGGCAGCGCCAACTTCACCTATCCGTCCGGCGATACGATCGTCGGCGGGCAGAAGCTCTCCGTCAGCTCCGGCACGGAGTATGATACGGTGGAGCTCTTAAAGCAGATTCCGTTAAACCTCGGAAACGGAAACGTCATCTGTCTGGAGGATGTGGCGAACGTCGGGATGTCAAAAAAGGATTCCGAGGGCGTCGCCCGCTACAACGGGCAGGACACGATCTCGGTCGGGATCAAGAAGCAGCAGAGCGCGTCCGCCATGGAGGTCTCAAAGTCCGTGAAAAAGACCGTCGATAAATTGATGGCGCAGGATGAGAACCTTGAGATCATCACTGTGGGCGATGCAAGCGACGATATCCGCTCCTCGCTCACCAGCGTGATGCAGACCATGCTGATGGCGGTTGTGGTTTCAATGATCATCATTTTCCTGTTTTTCGGGGAGATCAAGGCGTCTCTGATCGTCGGGACTTCCATCCCGATCTCCATACTGGCGGCGCTGATTCTGATGCAGGTCATGGGCTTTTCCTTAAATGTTGTCACGCTTTCGAGCCTTGTGCTAGGCGTCGGCATGATGGTCGATAACTCCATCGTGGTCCTTGAGAGCTGCTTCCGCTCCACGAAGGGCAAGGGCATCGTGGGATACCGGGAGGCGGCGCTTGAGGGGAGCGGCATCGTGCTCCAGTCCATCATCGGCGGCACGGTCACGACCTGCGTGGTATTTCTCCCGCTCGCGCTCCTTAAAGGGCTGACCGGGCAGATGTTTAAGCCGCTCGGCTTTACGATCATCTTCTGTATGGTGGCATCCCTGATCAGCGCCATGACGATCGTCCCGCTCTGCTACTGTATGTACCGGCCGCAGGAGAGGGAAAATTCCCCGGTGGGCGGTCTGCTTAAGGCGATGCAGGACGGATACAGAAAAATCATGAAGGTGATCCTTCCGAAGAAAAAGACCGTTATGCTGGTTACGCTCGCAATGCTGGCAGTATCGCTCTGGATGGGGTCGAGACTGCGCATGGAGCTCATGGTGGCGGATGATACCGGAACCATCAATGTGACGATCAAGACGCGCCCTGGCCTGACCGTCGAGGAAAATGATAAGATCTACCGCAAGGTTGAGGAGATCATCACGGCAGATCCGGATCTTGATTCCTATATGCTCACCTCCGGCGGAAGCGGCATGGCGGGCATCTTCGGAAGCGGCGCGAGCCTGACAGCCTACTTAAAGGATGACCGGGAGCGCGAGACTGATGAGGTGGTAAAGAACTGGAAACCGCTTTTAAACGCGGTGCCGGGTGCGGATATATCCGTGGAGGCGTCGTCCTCCATGACGATGATGTCGTCGAATGTCGGCGTGGAATACATTTTACAGGGCACTCAGTATGATGAGCTAAAGGAAGCCTCCGACAATGTGGTGAATGGCCTCCTTGAGCGCCCGGAGGTCACTAAGGTACACAGCACGCTGGAGAACGCGGCGCCGGTCGTTAAGCTCAACATTGACGCGGTGAAGGCAAACGCGGAAAATATCACCCCGATCCAGATTGCGGGCACGGTGAGCAGTATGCTCGGCGGAACCGAGGCGACGACCCTTGAGGTGGACGGCAACGAGGTCAGCGTGCGGGTCGAGTATCCCGATGATGAATACGACACCATTGATAAGCTGCAGGGCATCGTCCTGACGAACAACGCGGGCGCGGCCGTGGCGCTCACCGACGTCGCGGACATTGTCTTTAAGGACAGTCCGAACACCATTGTCCGGAAAAACAGGGAGTACCAGGTGACCATCACCGGCGAGCTGGGCATTGATGATCCGCGCCAGAAGGACGCCATGGAAAAGAAGCTCTACGATGAGGTTGTGGCAGGCTGCATGGGGCCGACCGTATCCCGCGCGACAAACTCCGTGGATGAGATGATGTTTGAGGAGTTCGGCAATCTTGGGAATGCGATCGCGATCGCGGTATTCCTGGTATTTGTCGTGATGGCGGCGCAGTTTGAGTCGCCGAAGTTTTCCCTCATGGTGATGACGACGATCCCGTTCTCGCTGATCGGTTCCCTGGGGCTTTTATTCCTGTGCGATGTGCCGATCAGCATGGTATCGCTGCTGGGATTTCTGATGTTAGTCGGCACCGTAGTAAACAACGGTATCCTGTATGTTGATACGGTGAACCAGTACCGGCAGGAGATGGATCTGAATACGGCGCTCATCGAGGCAGGCGCGACAAGACTGCGCCCGATCCTGATGACGACGCTCACGACCATCGTGGCGATGATCCCCATGGCGATGGCCTACGGCGACAGCGGAAAGACCATGCAGGGTCTGGCGCTGGTTGATGTGGGCGGCTTAGTCGCCTCCACGGTTCTGGCGCTCCTTATGCTTCCGGTCTACTATTCGGTCATGAACCGAAAGAAAAAGCCGGAGCCGGACTATGACTAATTTGCTAACTGTTCAGAACAGTTACCTGATTTGGAGGAATGAACATGAAGTCATTAAGACGTGTACTGCCCTCAGGGCTTGCCGCGCTTCTCATAGCGGCGTCGCCGGTGACGGCGTTTGGCGCGAGCCCGGAATTCGCCCGCACCGCCGAGGAGTGGGCGAGGCTGCGCGATAATGTGATCGAGTACGGCGAGCTGGAGGATCTCATAGAAGAGTACAATACGACCGTGCAGACAAACCAGCTCGACTTAAATGAATTTAAGCGCAAGTACGGAGATACAAAGGACGACGTATCGCAGAAGTACCGCGATATGGCAGGTGAGATTTATTCCAGTCTCGAGTATCCCGACCCGGACGATCCCACATACGGGATGGTGGTAAATTCCGTGCTTATGGCAGAAATTCAGGCGAAGAACATGGAGCAGCAGGCGGACAATAACCTGGAGGACAGCGAGATCGTCTATCTGAATTACAAGTCGGCCGAGAAGACGCTCGTGACCGTGGCCCAGACGAACATGATCAACTATCAGAAGGATCAGATCAGCCTTAAGCAGGCGGAGCTCGCAAAGCGTCAGGCCGAGATCTCCCTCTCAAGCGCCCGGACGAAGGCGGCGGTGGGGACGGCGACCCGCGTGGAGGTCTTAAACGCCGAGGAGGCTGTGCAGAATGCGGATCGCAGCGTGGAGTCGGCAAGGACCGCGATCAATAATGTGCGCCAGAAGCTCCAGGTCATGCTCGGCTGGAAGTACAGCGACGCGCCTGAGATCCTTGAGGTGCCTGTATCGGATATCGGACGCATTGCGGGCATGGACCCGCAGGCGGATCGTGAGAAAGCGCTTGAGAATAACTACACGCTGAAGGTCAACAGGAAAAAACGTTCCAATGCCACAGCGGACGCGGATATCGAAAAGCTTGACAGGACGATCGCGGACAATGAGCAGAAGATCGGCTCATCGCTTGTAACCTGCTATCAGAATGTGCAGTCGGCGAAGCTTGCCTACGACCAGGCGGCTGCGGATTTGGAACTTGAAAAGCGTAATTTAGACAGCACCCGGCTTCAGCACAGTCAGGGACGGGCGAGCGCAAACCAGCTTGAGCTGCAGGAGCTTGCCGTGCAGACGAAGGAGCTCGCGCTTAAGCTTGCGGACTTAAACCTGTTCCAGACGATGGAGACCTACGACTGGGCGGTGAAGGGCCTTGCGGGCGCCTCATAAGCGGGAGGTGAGAGTATGAGACGAAGCCATAGACGGCTTGTTCCGGCGGTGTCGGTCATCCTTTCGGCAGCTATGGCATTTTCCGTCCCGGCGGCGCCCACGGGTCCCGGAGTGCCTCCCGAGCGGGAAAAGTATGACGCCGAAACGCTTGAGAGATTAAAGGATAACGTGCTGGAATTTGACGAGATCGAGCTCAGGGTGCGGGAATACAACCCGACCATCTCCGAGGCGTGGAGATCCTACAGGGACGCTGGGACGGACTACGCCAATATGCTGACGGAGCTGGAGAGCCAGTACGATACGGTTGTCGGAAACGCCGACAGCCTGACGAAGCTCGGCCAGATGATGGCAAACCCGGAGCTGATCGCTACGGGAAAAATGCTGGGTGCAAGCTACAAACAGATCGTTAAGGGCGTGCGTGACGTGGTGGATAAGTGGGATAACAATAAGACCGCGACGAGCCAGATCACCATGTATGAGCGCCAGATGACTGCCGGTGCGCAGTCGGCGATGATCGGGTACGACACGATCCGCAGGAATATCGCCACGCTGGAGACGATGGTGCAGCTTTACAGGAAGCAGTACGAGATGGTCGAGCGCCAGGTGGGGCTCGGGCTCGCGACACAGACGCAGCTTACCGGCGCCGAGGCGAACCTTCTGGGGGCGCAGTCAAAGCTTGCCTCCTTAAGCGCACAGCTTGACAGCACGCGGCGGACGCTCTGCCTGCTTCTCGGCTATGACCCCGACACAGACCCGGATATCCGCCCGCTCCCTGAGTTTGATGTGAGCCGGTTGGAGAAGATGGATCTCGAGGCGGACACGAAAAAGGCGATCGGAAACAACTACACGCTGATAAGCCAGAGGCATTCCGCGCAGGGAAATACGCAGGCGCAGATCGACAACCGCATGAAGATGATCGACGAGGGGGATCAGAAGCTGACGATTGAGATGCAGCGGCTCTATCAGGATGTGATGGATAAGAAAGCGGCGTACGATGCGGCGCTCACCGGCTTTACGGCCGCCGAGATGAGCCAGGGAGCGGCTGAAAGACAGTACCAGAACGGGCTGATCTCGGAGCTTCAGTATGTGGGAAGCCAGATTTCCTATCATCAGAAGAAGGCAGCGAAGGAGGCCGCCGAGCTGTCGCTGTGGCAGGCGATGGAAACCTATGACTGGGGCGTTATCGGTCTGGCGACGGTGGAGTGAGGACGAGCGACGGGAACAACAGAAAACGGATGTCAATTTCAGGGCGGTCATCCTCCAGGGCGAGGCGGTCGTCCTGACTTAAGTTTTCGTACAAGAGCGCCCTGCTCTCCTCGGGCACTTCACGGCAGGCGGCGTCCACAAAGCAGAAGCGGGGGTAGAGGACGCACCACCAGTTATGTCCTTTTCCGGCTCCCAGCGTGACGCGGGCGGCATCGTATACGCCGCAGGGGATCACCACATCATCGTAGACGCGGGTGGGGAAATAAGAGCGCGTCATTTCCAGGCGCGCCGAGTAGGGGAAGCCCCGCTTTTTAAGCCAGGCGCCCGCGGCGTCCTCGATCTCCGATTTATGGGTATTTAAAAAGTCGATCGTCTCGGCTTTCCCGCCACCTTTCATGTGTTCCTGCATATAATCCAGTATCAGGCTGCGCACCTCAAGCTTCACCTGCTGGTCGGCGTCGGAATCGCTGTTGGCAAGGATATGGAAGCGCAACATCGCGGGCGCCAGGCGTCCGGCAAGCGCCTCCCGGCTGTCCTGGACACGGCCGAGAAAGAGAAGCCCCGCGAGCAAAAAGCACACCATCGCGCAGAGCAGGTCAGTTTTTCTGTCATACATAAGATACTCCTCCTTTTATGATTTTGTAACTGTTCAGTGCCTTCACAGTTACGCGCAAAAATCCATGAAAATTGCCTTCGGCAATGGGATTTTTGCCTACCTACACCACGTTTTCTTACGGTCAGCGCAGTAAATGCGCAGACCTAGTGAACAGTTACTATATTTTATCACTTCCTGATTATTGACAGATATGGTATACTCGTATACAAAAGCAGGTAAAAAATATTATGTGAGGATAGATATGGGCAAAAAGAGGATAGCGGTTTTATTCGGCGGTCAGTCATCGGAGCACATCGTGTCCTGTATGTCGGCGGCCAATGTGATCGAGCAGATCGACACGGAAAGGTATGAGCCGGTATTGATCGGGATCACCGAGGAGGGGCACTGGGTAAAGGCTTCCTCCGTGGAGGATATCCGCTCCGGCGCGTGGAGAGACAGCCGCGTGGACGCGGTGATCTCACCGGACGCCACGAAAAGGTGCGTGGTATTTACGGAGGGGGATAGAACCTGGGAGGAAAAACTTGACGCTGCGTTCCCGGTGCTGCACGGTCTGTACGGCGAGGACGGGACGGTGCAGGGATTGTTTGAGCTTGCAAGGCTTCCCTATGTGGGCTGCGGCGTGCTCTCCTCCGCCGTTTCCATGGATAAGATCTACACGAAGCTCATCGTGGAGGAGCTTGGCATCCGCCAGGCGGCCTACATGCCGGTGATGCGGTGGAGACTTGAGAAGGACATGGACGCGGTGGTCGCCCGGATTGAGGAGCGTTTTTCGTATCCCGTCTTTGTGAAGCCTTCCAACGCGGGTTCCTCCCGCGGCGTGAGCAAGGCGGAGGACCGCGTCGGGCTTCGTGAGGCGCTTCTTGGCGCGGCGCGGCACGACAGGAAAATACTGGTGGAGGAGACGATCACAGGGCATGAGGTGGAGTGCGCGGTGCTCGGCGGCGGCGCAAATCCGGTGAGATCGTCCGGGGTAGGAGAGATCAGGGCGGCGGCGGAATTCTATGATTTCGACGCGAAGTATTATAATGAAGATTCCCGCACCGTGATCGACCCGGAGCTTCCGGGCGACTCCGCGGAGCGTGTCCGGCGGGCGGCGGAAAGGATTTTCAACGCGGTGGACGGCTACGGTCTGGCGCGGGTGGATTTCTTTGTGACGGATGCGGGCGAGGTGATCTTTAATGAGATCAACACGATGCCCGGATTTACCGCGATCAGCATGTACCCAATGCTCTGGGAGGCAGCGGGGATACCGAAAAAAGAACTGATCAGCCGCCTGATCGAACTGGCGTTCGAGCGTTGGGATACAGAACATGGAGTGACAATATGAATACGATAGACAGAAACGCGCCTGTGGGCGTGTTTGATTCCGGCGTCGGCGGGCTTACGGTGGCGCGCGAGATCATGCGGCAGCTCCCGGGGGAGCGGATCATATATTTCGGCGACACGGCGCGTGTGCCCTATGGCAGCAAGTCAAAGGACACGATCGTCCGGTATTCCAGGCAGATCATCCGTTTTTTGCGCACGAAGGGCGTGAAGGCGATCGTAATCGCCTGCAACACGGCAAGCGCCTACGCGCTAGAGGCGGTATCGGCGGAGTCTGACATCCCGATCATCGGGGTGATCGACGCCGGGGCGCGCACGGCTGTTTCCGCCACCCGCAACGGCAAGATCGGCGTTATCGGCACGGAGGGCACCATCGGGAGCGGGATTTACACGGAAGTGATGAAAAAGCTGCGCCCGGATATCGAGGTGGTGGGAAAGCCCTGTCCGCTGTTTGTGCCGCTCGTGGAGGAGGGGCTTTTGCATGATTCGGTGACGGACGAGATCGCCTCCCGCTACTTAAGTGTGCTGAAGGGGAAATACATCGACACGCTCGTTTTAGGCTGCACCCACTATCCGCTTCTGCGCTCCACGCTGCAGCGGCTGATGGGCGACGAGGTGACGCTCGTAAACCCGGCCTACGAGACGGCTCTGGAGCTTAGGGAGCTCCTTGAAAAAAAGGGCTTAAGCCGCGGCGCGGCCGCGCCGGAGGACGGGGAGAAGTACCAGTTTTACGTCAGCGACCTGGCGGAGAAATTTACGGACTTTGCGACCTCGATTCTGCCGGAGGAAGTGAAGGAGACGAAGAAGATCAATATTGAGGAGTATTAGGGGAAAGACAGATGACAAGAGATGTTTTGATCAGGATAAGCGGGCTTCAGGCCATGGACGGGGATCACGATGATGTGGAGATGATCACCACGGGCGATTACTTCTTAAAGAACGGGAAGCATTATGTGATTTACGACGAGCGGATGGAGGGGATCCCGGGCACCATCCGCAACACCTTGAAGATCTCGCCGGGCAAGCTCGACGTCTTAAAGGGCGGCGCGGTCTCCGCCCACATGGTATTTGAGCAGGATCATCGTAGCACGACCCGCTACGCCACGCCCATGGGCGAGATGCTCATCGGGGTCGCGACGGGCCGGATCACCCTCAAAGAGCAGGAGGACAGCTTAAAGGTCGCCGTGGATTACTCGCTTGATATCAATTATGACCATGTGTCGGACTGCACGATCACCATCGACGTGTGCTCCCGCGTCAGGAGTTCTTTTTCTCTTTCCTGAATCCCGCGAAGAATCCCTTTTTCTTCGGGGCCTGCGGGAGCGCCCCGCCGCGGATGCTCTTGATCTCGGTGATGTAAATGCCGCTGACGACGACCTTCGCCTCGGTCTTTACCGGAAGCGCCGCGAACACGCGCGCGTCCGCCATCAGGGTCATCACCTTCGGGCCTACCTTTGCCTTTACCACGGGAACCTTTGCCCAGCGCATATACTTCGGCGTCTGCTCCCAGACGATCTTCGGGAACCCCGCATCCTTGATCTTCATCTTCTTTTTGTCAATGACCAGCATGGATATCGTCTGCTTTGACATCTCAAGAAGCTGCTGCTGCTCAACCTGGCGCTTTTCCAGCTTCCTTCCGAGAAAATACAGGAGAACCAGGGCCACCAGCACAACGGCCAGAATTACCAGCAATACGTTTAAAAAAGTCTGCATGGGGAATACCTCCACTATCCAATAGTAATGTAGCAGGACAAACCTGTCAGAACAGTATACCATTTTATTGGGAAAATTGCAAGAAAAAAACTTGACACCTTGACAGCGCTGTGATATTATGGAACGTGCACTATTGTGGCATCATGGGCTTTTTACGCCCTGAAAATGCCCGAAAATCGATTAGAAAACAGGGGTGAAACGTCAATGGAGAAAAGCAGAATGCGCCCGGTGAAATCCGGGAAAAGCGTTAGAATGAGCTACTCAAGACAGAAAGAAGTTCTTGAGATGCCAAACCTGATCGAGATTCAGAAAGACTCCTACCAGTGGTTCCTCGACGAAGGCCTGAAGGAAATATTTGAGGATATCTCCCCAATCTCCGATTTTGCAGGTCATCTGAGCCTGGAATTCCTGGATTTTAAGCTGTGCCGAGACGAGGTCAAGTACAGCATCGAGGAGTGCAAGGAACGCGACGCAACCTACGCAGCTCCTTTGAAGGTAAAGGTAAGGCTCCACAATAAAGATAAGGAAGAGATCAGCGAGCATGAGATCTTCATGGGTGATATGCCGCTTATGACGGACACCGGTTCCTTTGTCATCAACGGGGCGGAGCGTGTCATTGTAAGCCAGCTTGTGCGTTCTCCCGGCATTTACTACGACGTCAGCCACGATAAGATCGGCAAGGAGCTCTACTCCTGCACCGTGATCCCGAACCGCGGCGCGTGGCTGGAGTACGAGACGGACTCCAACGACATTTTCTATGTGCGCGTGGATCGTACCCGCAAGGTCCCGGTGACTGTGCTGGTGCGCGCATTAGGCTACGGCACCAACGCCGAGATCATTGACCTGTTCGGGCAGGAGCCGAAGCTTCTCGCAAGCCTCAGCAAGGATGGCGCCTCAAATTACCAGGAGGGTCTTTTGGAGCTGTACCGCAAGATCCGTCCGGGCGAGCCTTTATCCGTTGATAGTGCAGAGAGCCTGTTAAACAGCATGTTCTTTGACCCGCGTCGCTATGACCTGGCCAAAGTCGGAAGATATAAATTCAATAAAAAGCTTCATTTTAAGAACCGCCTCAAGGGACACACGCTGGCTGAGGATGTGGTGGATACCGCGACCGGCGAGGTACTTGCAGAGGCCGGCGCCGTTGTCGATAAGGAGCTCGCGGCCGCCATACAGAACGCGGCTGTGCAGTATGTGGTAGTCCAGGGTCCGGACCACAACTACAAGGTGCTGTCCAACATGATGGTGGATCTGGCGTCATATGCTTCCTTTGAACCGAAGGAGGCGGGGATCACAGAGCTGGTATATTACCCGGTTTTAAAGACGCTTCTGGAAGAAGCAGACGGCGATATGGATGCGCTAAAGGAGCTTGTCCGCAAGAATGTGAGCGAGCTGATTCCGAGGCATATCACGAAGGAGGATATTATCGCCTCCATCAACTACAATATGCACCTCGAGGGTGAGATCGGGAACACGGATGACATCGACCATCTGGGCAACCGCCGTATCCGCGCGGTCGGCGAGCTTCTGCAGAACCAGTACCGCATCGGTCTTGCCCGCATGGAGCGTGTGGTGCGGGAGCGCATGACGACCCAGGACATGGACGGCATTACCCCGCAGTCCTTGATCAATATCAAGCCGGTCACCGCGGCGGTCAAGGAGTTCTTCGGAAGCTCCCAGCTCTCGCAGTTCATGGATCAGAACAACCCGCTGTCGGAGCTGACGCACAAGCGCCGTCTCTCCGCGCTGGGGCCCGGCGGCCTCTCGAGAGACCGCGCAGGCTTCGAGGTCCGCGACGTGCACTACACCCATTACGGGCGTATGTGCCCGATTGAGACCCCTGAGGGCCCGAACATCGGCCTGATCAACTCCCTTGCGACCTACGCGAGGGTGAATCAGTACGGCTTTATCGAGGCGCCGTACCGCATCGTGGACAAGACAGACCCGGAGAACCCGGTCGTGACCGATGAGGTGGTCTACCTGACCGCTGATGAGGAGGACAACTTTGTCGTTGCGCAGGCGAACGAGCCGCTTGATCCGGACGGGCATTTTGTTCATAACAACGTATCCGGGCGTTTCCGCGAGGAGACCTCCGAATTCCAGAAAAAGACCATAGATCTGATGGATGTCTCCCCGAAGATGGTATTCTCCGTGGCGACCTCCATGATCCCGTTTTTGGAGAATGACGACGCGAACCGTGCGCTGATGGGTTCCAACATGCAGCGTCAGGCAGTTCCGCTCTTAACCACCGAGGCCCCGGTCGTGGGTACCGGGATCGAGGGGAAGGCGGCGGTCGATTCCGGCGTCTGTGTGCTGGCGAGACACGCCGGTGTGGTGGAGCGCTCCGCGGCGGCCGAGATCATTGTAAATAGGGATGACAACGGCGGCAGGGACGTTTACCACCTGACTAAATTCAAGAGAAGCAACCAGTCCAACTGCTACAACCAGAAGCCGATCGTCTTTAAGGGCGATCATGTGGAGGAGGGCGAGGTGATCGCGGATGGCCCGTCCACCTTTAACGGCGAGATCGCGCTCGGCAAGAACCCGCTCATCGGCTTCATGACCTGGGAGGGCTACAACTACGAGGACGCGGTTTTACTAAGCGAGCGCCTTGTGCAGGAGGATGTATATACCTCCGTCCACATTGAGGAGTACGAGGCGGAGGCGCGCGACACGAAGCTCGGGCCGGAGGAGATCACCCGCGATGTTCCGGGCGTCGGCGACGACGCGCTCAAGGATCTGGACGAGAGAGGCATCATCCGCATCGGTGCGGAGGTTCGCGCCGGAGACATTCTCGTCGGCAAGGTGACGCCGAAGGGCGAGACTGAGCTGACTGCCGAGGAGCGGCTGCTGCGCGCGATCTTCGGCGAGAAGGCGAGAGAGGTGAGGGATACCTCCTTAAAGGTACCGCACGGCGCATACGGCATTGTCGTTGACGCGAAGGTATTTACGAGAGAGAACGGCGACGAGCTGGCTCCCGGCGTAAACCAGACCGTGCGCATCTATATCGCGCAGAAGCGCAAGATTTCCGTCGGCGATAAGATGGCGGGACGCCACGGAAACAAGGGCGTTGTTTCCCGCGTGCTCCCGGTGGAGGATATGCCGTTCCTCCCGAACGGACGCCCGCTCGACATCGTGCTTAACCCCCTGGGCGTACCTTCCCGTATGAATATCGGACAGGTGCTTGAGATTCACTTAAGCCTTGCCGCAAAGGCGCTCGGATTTAATATTTCGACCCCGGTATTCGATGGCGCGAACGAGATTGATATCATGGATACCCTGGAGCTCGCGAATGATTATGTGAATACCTCCTGGGAGGAATTTGAGGCAAAATATAAGGATTCACTCACGCCGGAGGTGATGGAGTATCTCGGCTCCCACCTGGAGCACCGCAAGCTGTGGCAGGGTGTGCCGATAAGCCGCGACGGCAAGGTAAGGCTGCGCGACGGGCGTACCGGAGAGTACTTCGACAGCCCGGTCACCATCGGCCATATGCACTATCTGAAGCTGCATCACCTGGTTGACGATAAGATTCACGCGCGTTCGACCGGACCATACTCCCTGGTCACCCAGCAGCCGTTAGGCGGCAAGGCGCAGTTCGGCGGACAGCGTTTCGGAGAGATGGAGGTATGGGCGCTCGAGGCGTACGGCGCGTCCTACACTCTGCAGGAGATCCTGACCGTCAAGTCCGATGACGTGGTTGGACGTGTGAAGACCTACGAGGCGATCATCAAGGGAGATAATATCCCCGAGCCGGGCATCCCGGAATCCTTCAAGGTACTGCTTAAGGAGCTGCAGTCCTTAGGTCTGGATGTGCGCGTGCTGCGCGACGACAACACCGAGGTCGAGATCGGCGAGTCGGTCGATTACGGCGAGACCGACCTGCGCTCCATCATCGAGGGAGAGCATCGTTACGACCGCAGCGAGTCCTTCGGCGATTACGGCTACCAGCAGCAGGAGTTCAAGGAGGGCGAGCTGGTTGACATCGACGACGACATCGACGAGGACGGCGATGAGGATTTCGAGGACGATTTTGACTACGACGATGATGATGATTCCGAGGAAGAATAATAGAAGGGAGTAACGCTCATGTCTGAGACAAAGGAAACTTATCAGCCATTGACATTTGACGCCATAAAGATTGGTCTGGCGTCTCCGGAGAAAATCCTGGAGTGGTCCCACGGCGAGGTGAAGAAGCCGGAGACGATCAACTACCGCACCTTAAAGCCGGAGCGGGACGGTCTGTTCTGCGAGCGGATCTTCGGGCCGAGCAAGGACTGGGAATGTCACTGCGGCAAATACAAAAAGATCCGATACAAAGGCGTGATCTGTGACCGATGCGGCGTAGAGGTGACGAAAGCCAGCGTCCGCAGAGAGCGTATCGGCCATATCCAGCTGGCTGCTCCTGTATCGCACATCTGGTATTTTAAGGGGATTCCCAGCCGGATGGGGCTGATCTTAGACCTCTCCCCGAGGGTGCTCGAGAAGGTGTTGTACTTCGCCTCCTACATCGTGCTGGATGCGGGAGAGACCTCGCTGCAGTACAAGCAGGTGCTCTCCGAGAGGGAGTACCGCGAGGAGCTTGAGAAGTGGGGCGCAGGCGCTTTCCGCGTGGGGATGGGCGCGGAGTCCATCCTTGAGCTCTTAAAGGCAATCGACCTTAAAAAGGAATCGGAGAGCCTTAAGAAGGAGTTAAAGGAAGCAAGCGGGCAGAAGCGCGCCCGCATCATCAAGAGACTTGAGGTGGTCGAGGCATTCTTAGCGTCCGGCAACAAGCCGGAGTGGATGATCATGACCGTGATCCCGGTGATCCCGCCGGATATCCGCCCGATGGTACAGCTTGACGGCGGACGGTTCGCGACCTCCGACTTAAACGACCTGTACAGAAGAATCATCAACAGGAACAACCGCCTGGCGCGCCTCTTAGAGCTCGGAGCGCCGGATATCATCGTGCGCAACGAGAAGCGTATGCTGCAGGAGGCTGTGGACGCGCTGATCGACAACGGCAGACGCGGCAGACCGGTCACCGGCCCGGGCAACCGCGCGCTCAAATCGCTCTCTGATATGCTTAAGGGCAAGCAGGGACGCTTCCGCCAGAACCTGCTCGGAAAGCGTGTCGACTATTCCGGGCGTTCCGTTATCGTGGTCGGCCCGGAGCTCAAGATTTACCAGTGCGGTCTGCCCAAGGAGATGGCGATCGAGCTGTTCAAGCCGTTCGTGATGAAGGAGCTTGTGCAGAATGGAACCGCGCACAACATCAAGAGCGCAAAGAAGATGGTGGAGCGTCTGCAGCCGGAGGTCTGGGACGTGCTCGAGGATGTGATCAAGGAGCACCCGGTTATGTTAAACCGTGCGCCCACCCTGCACAGACTCGGCATCCAGGCATTTGAGCCGATCCTGGTGGAGGGCAAGGCGATCAAGCTGCATCCGCTTGTTTGTACCGCGTTCAACGCGGACTTTGACGGCGACCAGATGGCGGTACACCTTCCGCTGTCCGTGGAGGCGCAGGCGGAGTGCCGTTTCCTCCTTCTGTCACCAAATAACCTGCTTAAGCCCTCCGACGGCGGCCCTGTTGCTGTTCCGTCCCAGGACATGGTGCTCGGCATCTACTACCTGACCCAGGAGCGTCCGGGCGCGAAGGGCGAGGGCAAATTTTTCAAGAGCATCAACGAGGCGATCCTCGCATATGAGAACGGCGTTATCACTCTGCACTCGAAGATTAAGGCAAGAGTTCAGAAGACCATGCCGGACGGCACCGTAAAGAGCGGGATCGTGGAGTCCACCGTGGGACGTTTCATTTTCAATGAGATCATCCCGCAGGATCTCGGCTTTGTAGACAGGAGCGTGGAGGGCAACGAGCTGCTCTTAGAGGTGGACTTCCATGTCGGCAAGAAGCAGTTAAAGCAGATCCTTGAGAAGGTCATAAATGTCCACGGCGCTACCCAGACCGCGGTGACGCTTGACGACATCAAGGCGATCGGATACAAGTATTCCACGAAAGCGGCCATGACCGTATCCATTTCCGACATGACCGTGCCGGAGTCGAAGCCGAAGCTGATCGCGGACGCGCAGGCGACGGTTGACCGGATCGCGAAGAACTTCCGCCGCGGTCTCATCACGGAGGAGGAACGCTACAAAGAGGTGATCGAGACCTGGAAGAATACGGACGACCAGTTGACCCATGACCTGCTCAGCGGACTTGACAAGTACAATAATATCTATATGATGGCGGATTCCGGAGCGCGTGGTTCTGATAAGCAGATCAAGCAGCTTGCGGGTATGCGAGGACTGATGGCGGATACCACCGGACACACCATCGAGCTGCCGATTAAGTCAAACTTCCGTGAGGGACTTGACGTGCTGGAGTATTTCATCTCCGCACACGGCGCGCGCAAGGGCTTGTCCGACACAGCGCTGCGTACCGCGGACTCCGGATACCTCACGAGGCGTCTCGTGGACGTATCCCAGGATCTGATCGTGCGCGAGGTGGACTGCTGCGAGGGCAGCGACGAGATCCCGTACATGGAGATCAAGGCGTTTACCGACGGCAGGGAGACCATCGAGAGCCTTGAGGAGCGCATTACCGGACGATATATCGCGGAGACCATCACCGACCCGGATACCGGCGAGGTGGTCGTAAAGGCAAACCATATGTGCACCCCGAAGCGCGCGGCGGCTGTGATCAGAGTGCTTGAGAAGCTGGGGCGTGATTCCGTAAAGATCCGTACTGTGCTGACGTGCAAATCGCATGTCGGCGTCTGCTCGAAGTGCTACGGCGCAAACATGGCGACAGGTCAGCCGGTGCAGGTTGGCGAGGCGGTCGGCATCATTGCCGCGCAGTCCATCGGCGAGCCGGGCACCCAGCTTACCATGCGTACCTTCCATACCGGCGGCGTGGCGGGCGGCGACATCACACAGGGTCTTCCCCGTGTCGAGGAGCTTTTTGAGGCGCGTAAGCCGAAGGGACTTGCGCTTATCTCCGAGTTCGGCGGAGTGGTGAGCGTAAAGGATACAAAGAAGAAGCGCGAGGTCGTTGTGACCGATACCGAGACCGGAAATGCCAAGACTTACCTGATTCCGTACGGCTCGAGACTCAAGGTGCAGGACGAGCAGGTGATCGAGGCGGGCGACGAGCTGACCGAGGGCAGTGTCAATCCGCATGACATCTTAAAGATCAAGGGTGTGCGTGCCGTGCAGGACTACATGATCCGTGAGGTTCAGCGCGTGTACCGCCTGCAGGGCGTGGAGATCAACGACAAGCACGTTGAGATGATCGTCCGCCAGATGCTCAAGAAGGTCAAGGTCGAGGAGAGCGGAGACAGCGATGTGCTTCCGGGCGTATCCATGGATGTGCTTGACTTTAACGAGATGAATGAAAAGCTGATTGCGGAGGGCAAAAAGCCGGCGGAGGGCAAGCAGATCATGCTCGGCATCACAAAGGCGTCTCTTGCCACGGATTCCTTCCTGTCTGCGGCGTCATTCCAGGAGACCACAAAGGTACTGACCGAGGCGGCGATCAACGGCAAGGTTGACCACCTGATCGGCCTTAAGGAGAACGTGATCATCGGCAAACTGATCCCGGCAGGCACAGGGATGAAGCAATACCGCGACGTGAAGCTGGATACCGATATTTCCATGGATGATGAGATCGCGTTCGAGGAGGATGAAGACGAAACCGAGACCATTCTCCCGGATGGAGACGAAGAGACCGAGGAAGCCGAGGAAGTACTTGATATCGACGATAGCGGAGACGAGTATGGAGAGCAGGAATGAAGAGAAGTTAAGCCGGGAAGAGATGATCCGGAGGCAGAGAGAAAGGCGAAGAAAGGTGCGGCAGAGGCGGATGCGCAGGGCGCGCATGATCCGCGCGGCGCTGTGCCTGGGCCTCCTGGCAGTCTGCGTGTTTACGGGGGTTCTTGTCGCCGGGAAGATGGGACTGATCCGGGGCGCGAAGGGCGATAAGGCGTCCGCCCAGACGCCCCCGGCGCAGGAATTATCCGAGACTGTCGCGGAGCAGACCATGCCCGAGCCGGTGGCTCCGCCAAAGAGCTGGGAAGGAAATCTGCCTGAGATCGGCGCGCTGTACGGGATTGCGGTGAACGGGGCAGAGTGGAGCCACTTTTATGTGGATAATTCTTACGCCATGGCGCCGAAGGGCAAGTATGTGAGATCCTTCCGCGCGACTTTGCACAATCAGCCGGAGGATATGACAGGAACCATTGAGTACCGGGTGAATCTGAGAGGGAGCGGTCTGCTCGACTGGACGGATAACGGTGGTGAGGGCGGCGACAGCGGCGGAGAAATGCCTCTGGAATCGCTTGCAATCCGCCTGACCGGGGAGCTTGGCGAGAATTACGATGTGCTGTACTGCGTTCTGCAGGATCAGAAGTGGAGCGACTGGGTGAGCAATGGCGCTGAGGCGGGCGTGTCCGGCTTTGGGAAATGCGTGGAGGGCGTGCGTGTCTCCATTCAGAAGAAGGGGAGCAAAACTTCGTACGCCGGTGGCATTGACCCGACCGGGCCGATGGTCGCGCTGACCTTTAACGACGGCCCGTCGGAGAGCGCGACGTCCCGGATCCTTGCCGCGTTGAGGCAGAGCGGAGCGCGTGCGACGTTCTTTGCCGCAGGCGCGCAGGCGGTGCAGTCCCCGGATCTTGTCAGACAGATGGCGGAGCAGGGCTGCGAGGTGGGAAACTACACCTATGACCGCAAGGTGATGACAAAGTTGTCGAAGGATGAATTCGCAAACCAGCTTGCGGCGGCGAATCAGGCGATATCGGATATCAGTGGAATCAGACCGGTATTGATGCGCCCCTGCGAGGGGAAGCAGAGCGATGCCGGGATGGCAGTGCTGGCTGCGAACTCGATGCCTGCGGTTCTGTGGTCGCTCGATGCGCTTGACACAGAGACGAAGGACGCGGCGAAGATTGTCAACAAGGTTCTTGACACAGTTAAGGACGGCGACATCATCTTGATGCGCGATACGCAGGCTGTCACGGCGGAGGCCGTGGAGCTGCTTATACCCGAGCTTATGAACCGGGGCTACCAGCTCGTTACGGTCAGCGAGCTTTCCTCCTACCGCGGAGGCATGGTTCCCGGAGGCGTCTACCGGGAATTTCCTCCGAATCAGGCGGAGGCGGACGGCCTCGAAAACGGCGAATAAATATCTTTGGAGGCATCCGCTTTTCGAGCGGGTGCTTTTCTTTATAAAAGACAGCTTGAGTTTCCGCAAACTGTAATTGTAAAATGAATATAATTTCCCAAAGCACCAATCTGCTGAATTTTTGAAAAGATATAAAGTAGCAGCCTTATGAAT
>SFNH01000128.1 GCA_004554205.1 Clostridium sp. | reverse complement strand
GGCGGAATCAGGCGCCGGATCGACTGCGGAAAAATGACGAGCCGCATGGTCTGCGCCCTGGAAAATCCCAGTGCCTTTGACGCCTCAAACTGTCCTCTGTCAATCGACTGGATCGCCGCACGTATAATCTCCGAACAGTACGCCGCACTATTCAAGGAAAATGCCAGGAATGCCGCGAAAAAACGGCTGTTGATCGTGAGCGCCATGTTGATCTGCGGCAGTCCGAAATAAATAAAATAAAGCTGCATTAAAAGCGGCGTGCCGCGGAAGAAAAAGATGTAGGCACCGCATAATTTACTCACGATCCGATTTTTTGACATCTTGCCAAGCGCCAGAAAAATACTTAACAGCAATCCCATGGACACCGCGCAGATGGTCAGCAGTATTGTAATTCTGGCTCCGTCCAAAAGCTGCGGCAGCCAGCCGATAATCTTTGCTAACATAGGCCAATCCCCTTTTTTCGTTCTCTAGTCTCTCAGTCCTGCGGTCAGATCCGTTCCAAAATGCTTCACGGCAATCTCTCCGAGTGTTCCGTCGGCATAAAGTGCATCCAGCGCTTCATCAATTTTCTCCGTGAGCGCATCATTGCCCTTCTTTAAACAGATACCGATCGGCTCCAGTTCCTCATTTTCCCATACGGTCTTATAGTTTGACGCCTCATCTCCAAGATAGTAGGCAGCCACCACACTGTCCGTAAATACCGAATCGGTCCGTTCGGACTTCAGATCGTCAAAACAGTTGATCACCTTATCATACTCGAACAATTCCACGCCGAGTTCCGCTCCGTGTTCTTTCATATATTCGTCCGAGGTCGTCTCCGCCTGTACGGCTGTCGAATGACCGCTCAGTGCTTCCAGGGAATCAATCTCAGAATCCTGCGGCACGATGAGCACGGTATGATTGGACACATACGGTCTTGTCATGTCAAACTGCTGCTGTCTCTCGTCCGTGATGCTCACGCAGGAGATAATGCAGTCGTACTTGTCCGTATCAACGCCTGCAAAAATACCGTCCCATGCGGTATCGACAAGTTCTACCTCAAGTCCCAGATAATCACCAATCGCATTTGCCACATCCACGTCATAGCCGATCGGCGTGGAGCCATCCTCGTCAAAATACTCCATCGGCGGATACCCGATCTCCAGGCCGACCATCAGCACGCCGTCCTTGATCGTAAGTCCTGTGCCGTCACCGGACGGTTCCGCCGCGGTTGTCTCCGCTTCTTCTGCTGTGCTCTCCTCCTTCGCGCCGGCGGTATCAGCCGAAGCACTGCTATCCGCGGACGCTGTGCTCTCTGTTCCTCCGCACGCGGCAAGCGATGCTGCCATCACCATAGTCAGACAAATAGAAATCATTCTTTTTTTCATAATAAACCAAACTCCTTCCCTTACGTCTCCGGTTCTTTACGCCAATCATAAATAAAAAAAGACGAAGCGGTTCTTTTTCGACCACTTCGTCTTGTATGTAAAATTATCACTTCATTCCGGTAAATGCAAGTTCTTTTCTAAAGTTCGGCAGTATTTTACGAAATTATCACTTTAACGCGGTAATTTTCTATCTTTTTCCACAAAATTTATCTCCCGCGCATAGCGGTCCGCCAGACCGGCAATCGCCTCCTGATCGTTTCTGCTCGTCTCGTCATAAAGCCCCACCGTATAAAACCCGGCTGCCTTTGCCGTCTTAATCGCATAGAGCGCGTCCTCAAACACCCAGGTGTCCGCCGGGTTCGTGCCAAGCGCCTTTGCCGCCGCCAGATAGATGTCCGGCCGTTCTTTTCCCGCGCCGATCTCCGTGCAGGTAAAAATCTGTTTAAAATAGCCGGCAAGTCCTGTCCGCGCGAGCGCCGCCTCCACCATCGGCCGGTCCGTCGCGGTGGCGACCGCCATCGGTATTCCCCGCTTTTTGAGCGATTCCAGATATGCCGCAACGCCCGGCTTCGGCAGAACCTCATCCCGGTATGCCGCAAACACAATCGCGTCCATGTCCGCCACAATCGTATCGGGGGTATCCGGCAAACCGTACTTTTCCTTCACATACACCGCTCCGTCCCGCATGCTCATGGGAAAAAGCACATCTCCGAGCCCCTCTTCCGGCTCGATTCCCCGGTTCTGTAAATACTGCTCACCGACATGGACCCACACCTGCATGGAGTCCAGCAGCGTGCCGTCCATATCAAAAATTGCGCCTTTCATTCCTGATCCCCCGCCATTTCCTCTGCCAGAGCGCGCAAATGCCTCGTCGCCGCCTCAATATCCTTCTGTGCAAAAATGGCGCTGATCACGGCAACGCCGCACAGACCGTTTCCGCGCAGCTGTAGAAGATTCTCCTCCTTGATGCCGCCGATCGCAATGACCGGAATCCTTACCGTCTCGCAGATGGCACGTATCGTCTCCGCTTCAATGTGTCCCGCCTCCGGTTTGGAGCTGGTCGTAAACGCAGCGCCGACGCCCAGATAATCCGCGCCATGACGTTCTGCGCGGAGTGCTTCTTCCACATTGTGCGCGGATACGCCGATGATTTTGTCATCGCCCAGAATGGCACGCACATCGCCGGCTTCCATATCGTCCTGGCCGACATGCACCCCGTCCGCGTCAATCTCTTTCGCAAGCGCCACATCGTCGTTGATCACAAACGGCACGCCGTACCGCCGGCACACTGCCTTAATCTCCAGCGCCTCCGCGCGGAGCGCTTCCCCGGTCAGCTTTTTTTCCCGCAGCTGGACGAATGTCGCGCCTCCCCGGAGCGCTTCTTCCACCTGCGCCCCCAGCGTTGTTCCCTCGCTCCAGCTTCGATCGGTCACTGCATAAAGCAGCAGATCTCTTTTATCGCACTTCATAATGAATCCTTCCCTCCAACATTTTCTGGTCCATCCGGTACACGGCATCGATGATACCGGTCCCGTAGGAGGCATTTCCGCCGCATAAACCGCGCTGCTCACACGCAATCTCTCCTGCTGCATTCATCACACAGACTGCCGCCGCGACCGCCTCCATGTCGCGCGCCGCGCATGCCGTTCTTCCCGCAGTATTCCCGCCGCTGCTTCCAGCCGGCGCCTTCACATCGCGCGCCGCGTACGCCGCTCTTCCCGCAGTGTTCCCGCCGGTACTTCCCGCCGGGGTCTTCATGCCACACGCCACCGCAAGGAACGCCGCTGCAAGTCCGGAGAGCTGGCACCCGGTTCCGGTCACCCGGCTCATCTCCTCTCTTCCTCCGCGGATCACCGCACACTGCTGCCCGTCCGAGACAAGATCGATCGCACCGGTCACCGCCACCACCGCACCAAGGCGCTTAGAGACCGCCTTTACGAAGGTGACCGCCTCCGCAAGTGTCTCCTCTGTGACCACATCCACCGGACACACATCCACGCCGCCGGAAGAGCCGGTTACCTTTTTTTCCGCCAGCTCAGAAAGCGTCCGTATCTCCGACATATTGCCGCGTATGGCGGTAAATGTCACCGCCTCCAGCAGCTCTTCTGCCATCTTCCGGCGAAATGTGCTTGCACCGACGCCGACCGGGTCAAGCAGTACCGGAATCCCGTTCGCGTTTGCCGCCTTTCCCGCCGCAAGCATTGCCTGTCCTCTGCGCTCGCCAGGAGTTCCCATATTAAGAGCGAGCGCCCCCGCATGCGCCGTGATCTCTCCCATCTCTTGCGGCTCGTCCGCCATGACCGGGTTCGCTCCGCACGCCAGAATCATGTTCGCCACGTCATGCGCCGTCACATAGTTGGTGATACAGTGCACCCGCGGCGCCGCCGCTCTTATTTTTTCCAGATATTCGTATGCTTCCAAGTAATGCTTCCCCTTTTTCCAACGCCATTTTATAAATATTTTCCAATTTTTAGAAATTTCTTACACTATATTAAGACATTCTTCATTTTGCCGTCAAGCTTCCGACACATTTTCCCGATAAGATAGAATCATCAAAAGGAGCTGTTGAGTTTCGACTCGGGGGTTGGGGTTCTGTCAGTTCCGCCTAAAAACTCTCTCACCGGCACTGCCGGCGGGGTTTACATATATTCCATATACCATATTACACTATTTCAAGAAGCCTTTCGGAAGTCCCTCCTACACTTCCGAAAGGCTTTTTGTCATCCGCCCACAAGATCCCGCTCCAAGGGATGATAGAAATCCCGGCTCTTCTGCTTTAACGCCGCACGGTCTTTAATCCGGTAATGCTTCCCGCTCTTTTCCAGAATTCCCGTTTCCACGAGCCGGTTTAATTCCCGCAGAAGATGCCGGTAGCTCGTCCCGATGACCTCCGCGACCTCGGTCAGTTTTTCCTCAAACAAATCATCTTCCACCGTCACATCGATATAAGAGCAAAGCCGCTCCTCCAGCGGATAGAGAATGATGTGCGCCCCGTTCTTCGAGGAGCGCTCCAGCTTATTGGCGAGACTCTTCCCCACAATGTTTAAAAACGCAACATTTTCACGCAGGTAAGCGCGGTTCTCCTTCTGCAACGGAATCGCAATGCAGGCTCCCCCGGTGAGCGCCTGCACGCTCGCGCTCGCCGCCTCCATATCCGTCATCAGCTCAAGATCTCCGATCATTCCCCCCTCCTCGTAAAAACTGATGAGAAGTCTCCTGCCATTTTCCACATCGCAGAACACCTTGGCTTTCCCGTGCAGGACAATATAGATTTTCGCAAACGGCATTCCCTCCCTGCTCAAATACTCACCCTTCTCATAGGCGAGCAGGCAGACCCCCTGCAGCGCCGACGCATCCACTCCGTATTTTTGTAAAAAA
>SFNH01000127.1 GCA_004554205.1 Clostridium sp. | reverse complement strand
CCTGCTCCGGCGGCTCTTTGGCGGCCCCAAAACGGGCTTCCCGTTTACCATCTGCACCGCCCGCTCGATCCGCACGCTGGACAGGTCCTCGGCGAAATCGCCCGGCTGCAGGGCCAGCAGCTCCTGCACGCGCATTCCCGTGCCCAAAAGCAGACGGATGCTGTTGCCCAGCAGATCATCAGGCAGATGCTCCAGCAGAAGATGCACCTCGTCCTCGGTAAAGGCATCCTTTTTCTCCGCAGATTCCGAGAAGATACGCATGGTCTTTGCCTTCCGGGCGGGGTTGGAGGGGATCATCTGATTCATCTCCGCGAAATCCAGGACCTGAATCAGCATAGCCCGGCATTTGGTGATGCAGGAGCGGGAGTAAGGCACCGCCGATAGCTCGTCCAGGAAATAATTGACATCCATAGGCAGAATGCCGTCGATAGGCTTATCTCCCAAATACCGCTTCAGGATTTTCAGGGTGTAGCTGTAGGTGTTGTAAGTAGATGCCCGGACCTGGGTGGAATAATCCTCGTACCAGGTGTCGGCCACATCTCCCAGCAGGACAGCCTGCGGAGGCTCGCAGCCGGTGGTCTCCTCCTCCGGTGCGTTTTTCCTACTCTGATAAGCGGCCAATAACTGCCTGGCTTCGCTCTTAGTAGGAGCGGTGAAATAGACATACTTCTTTTTGCCGTCCTCCCGGTAGCCGTCCATAGCCTGTACCTGCCAGTTTCCGCTGGGGAGCTTGCGGAAGGTGCCGGTGCTGTTTGCATTCTTTGCCATTGCCGCACCCCCTTTATGCCTTGGCGGGCAGGCTGGTCCGGGCCTCCACCCAGTCCAGGAAAGCGACCCGGGGTACGCGGATGATGCTGCCCAAGCGGCACACGGGGAAATCCTTGCGCCGGGTCAGCGCATAGGCGGCGGTCTGGCTGATGTTGAGGTAGTTCTTTACATCGGCTACGGTGAGATAATTCTTTTCTTCCATACAATTTAGCTCCTTTTTCATAAATTTGAAAAAGAAAAACGCTATGCAGGTCTGTATCTCCTGCACAGCGTCGTATGGACGAATAGAACGAAATTTTCCGCAAAACGCAAAAGTAATCCTTGCCAATCGCCTGATTTGAGGATATACTGATAGAGCGGTGCGGGGAATCCCGTTGTGCAGGTGCTCACTTCACCTGTGCAGGTACTAAGGAGCGCCAACTCCTTAGTACTGCCGTTTTTCTTGTTCATGGGAGATCGGATTCCGACCTGTATGGAAGGTGGAGTTCCGATCTCTTTTTATGTTTTGAGTATACCACTTTTTATATCGTATGTCAACCCTTCGCGCTACACAATAAATATAAAGAGCTATTCTCTTCTTGCAAATTGAATTGTTCTGTTGTATACTGAATTCAATAAAGGAATGGAGGGCATATTCAATGGCTATGGTAGAAAAAATTCGGATCCTGCTGGTGAAGCAGGGCAATATCTCCGAGGCGGAGCTGGCGAGAAGGTTGGGCACCAGCCCGCAAAATCTGAGCAAAAAGTTTAAACGCGACAATTTATCGGAGAAGGACCTGCAGAAAATAGCCGAAGTGATGGGCTGCCGCTATGAGGCAGGCTTCCGTATTTCCGATACCGGGGAGTATATTTAATCCGGCCTCGGGAATACCCGTAAAACGAATAAACGCCCTCCGTCGATACCCAGTCGGGTGTCGCCGGAGGGCGTTTTATTCAATTACGGTTCAACCGTCGTACCACTCATCCCATGCTTCATCCTCGTCCTCATACCAGTCGCGGTTATCTTCCCAGAGGTCCTCGGGATTGTCGTAGTCATCCCGGAGGCTTCCGGAAGTGTTGCTTCCGTTTCCGTAATGGAAGGTCTGTCCCTGATTACTGCCTGACGGGTAATACTGCGAGAAAGATTTCAGCATATACTCGCTATCGTTTTTCCACTGAGCGCACATACCGGCAGCGATCATTTCACCGTTTTCATCATACCAGTAAACATTGAAATACTTCTGGTTCTGCTCCAACTTCTCAAAGTTTTTGCAGTTCAGCCTCTTTCCCGGTTCGCCGAGCGATGTGTATTTCAGGCAGCTCACCGGCATCCCTTCTACGGGCAGTTTTCCGGAATATTGGTCTTTCAGACTCTGTTCGCGCTTTGCGGCATTCTCGGCCTCCTCGGCGGCATCCTTTATCGCCTTGTAACCTTTGACGCGAGTTTCCAGCGCGTCAACATCCCGCTGCCAGCCCGTATCGTATTGCAATGTGATATTGGAAAGTTCATCCTGTCCGCCCGCATAGTCCGTCCTGTCTTTATACATATCGGCGTACTTGCAGTAGACGGACAGCGATGCCGCATCCCGATAGCCGGAAAGCGCAGTGAAGTCCTGCTCGGCAGAGGCGTAATTGCTATTTGTCAGTTCTTGCAGAGCTGCCTCGTAAGCTGCCGCTCTCTGCTTATTGCGGTTCAAGATGGAAATAGCGACACCTGCGACCACGGCTACTGCCAGAATCGCTGCAATGAGCTTCCCCAACGGGAACGGCTTCTTTGGCGGTACAGGCTTTGTTTCATCTTTCTCCGGCGAAACAGGTTCGGTGATTTGAGGTTCCGGTTTTGGCTCTTCCGGCTTTGTTTCCGGCGCAGAAATCACGGGAGCTTCTGCTTTCTCCGTCTCTTTCTCGGTCTGCTCTATGCGCTTTTCTGATTTCGGCGCGGCAACTTCAGCGGTTGGCGTGACTGCCGGAGCATCTATCACTCGGATAACGGTTTTTGTCTGCTCCGGAGGCCAAGGGGCGACCGTGCGCGTACAGTCCATAACGGCTTTGACCTGCCCCTGCCGCAGCAAATCGCCTTTTCCGAAGGGAAGCTCTACCCAATCCCCGGCCTTCAGTGGCAAGCCGCCGGTCAGGTACGCATAGGAGCGGTGCATTCCCTGCAGCTGAACAGAACAGTAGTGATACACCGTTCCGTCATCCGGTTTTGCATCTGCACCGGGCTTTGCGGTCGTAACAGACCGTGACTTTGTTGTTCCGGAGGACGGGGCTGCGGTGAACACTCGCCTGAGCCGCTTCTCCCAGTTCTCTTTAAGGTATGGATTTTTTAGCGCAAGTTCAAGGCAGTGTCTTCCCATTTCCTCTTGTCCGCAGGCGCGGCAAGCGTTCAGGACAGTAAGCTGCAATCGGCCTATGGATGCGCTTTCAAAGAGCTGCGACACAAATCGCTCATCGTCCAGCGCGGTCATAAGCGGTAACATTTGATTGTGGCTCGGAGAGTCCAGCCAATCCCAGTCCGGGAGCAGCGCTTGGGCCGTTTTGGGGCTGGTTTTCAGAGACGGCTCCGCTATGTCCAAAAGCCGCCGCCACATCTGAATGCCCTTTTCCGGGTCGGTTGCAAAAACATCGTCCAGAACAGACTCCCACGACAAATCCTCAAAATCCTCGGCGGTTTCATGGGGGACTTCCTCCGGATATTCCACCAGCAAAATCTCGCGGCAAATATCCTCGTAATCCGGAAACTCCCCCTGCGCCAAAAGCTGCTTTGCCCGCTCTGGGTCCGGATGCAGCAGCACCTTCCTCTGCCAGTGGGTGTTATAGGCTTCCTCCAGCGAGTTTTGATAGTCCTGCGCTTCACCCATTTCCTCGTCCTTCTTCCCGCCAAAGTAGGCATAGGCGGAGGACAATTCGGAGAATAGATCGCTCAGGCCGTCCGGATCAACACGGTTATAGTAGTCCTCTGCCGGGCGCATGGAGAGCAGTTCTGCCCAGAAGGCACCGCAGTCCGTTTCGGAAAGAGCTGCTTCTTCACGGAACAGGACACCGCATCTGACATCGCGCATAATATCTTCTGCGCTTTTGCCCAGATTCAGGTCGGCGGTCGCAGTCAGGAAGCTCCGCAGTTCCTCCGCCTTCTTTTTGCTCGTCAATCCTCCTGCGTGCCGGATCCCGACTGAGATATGGTACAGCAGCACTTTTCCGAGGAGCTGCGGGAGTGAGGCGCTCTTGGGCGCAAGCTGACCCAGTGCCTTTTTCAGATCCGCCCATGTTTCGGATAGATCGATATGGTAAACAAGGGAAAATGTCAATGTAATTTCCGCCGGTTGCTGTACCGGAGTTCTTTTCAGCCTTCCGGAATCTCCGCACCAACCGCATTCCCAAGTTGACCCATGTATCATGGCCGGACTTCCGCACGACGGGCAGCGCATAGCTCTCACTCCTTTAAATTGAAATTACTCAACAGCAAGTGACTTAGCTATTTTAATTATATCACAGGAAAAGTGGATACTCAATATAATTTCGTAAACTTTGGATGGATACGACTGATTTGCGTGAATGCAATGGGCTTTTGGCAGAACGCAATCACCATCTTTAGGTGGTGTATAATTGCGCCCTTGTCTCCGTCAAGGGTTTTCGCCCTCGTCCGCTTCCTGCGTTTCTCTCCGGCTCTCAATCAGCAGATTCAGCTTCTTTTGAACCGCTTCGCTCTGGAAGATGAAGGTCAGCAGCTCCATCACATCCTCATCGGTCAGGACGGTCGGCTCTTTCAAAAAGGTCTCCAACATTCCGGCACGAGTGCAAAGCCGATGGGTTCTCTCGATTCTGGTCAGCCGTTTCTGCTCGTTCTGCAATCGCTTCTCCTTGTGCTTGGCTGCGGTCAGCTTCCTCTCCGCAACATACTGTTTGTGTCTCAGCTTTTCCAATGATAAGGGGGTGCGGACAAAATCTTGGACTATGCCGATAGGCCGAGTTTTTGTCTATACTCCAGCGGACTAAGTCCACCAAGAGAAATCTTAATTCGCTTTTCC
>SFNH01000024.1 GCA_004554205.1 Clostridium sp. | reverse complement strand
TTTCGTCTGCGTTTAATTTTAATTTTGCCATTTAACGCATCGCATGCGGATAGCTTCACCAGATTCATGACCCCCGTCGAAACCAGTACAACCCCTTACTGGATCACCGCGACTCATCGGTGGATTTTCATTATAACATCGGTAATGCACGATGTCAACACGCTTTCAGTTTGAGTTACCTCCTGAGTTTTCGCTTTTGTTCGGTCGACGGGTGTAAAACTTTTACTGTAACTGTTCAGTTCCTTCCCAGTTACAGGCAAAAATCCATGAAAATCGCCTTCGGCAATGGGATTTTTGCCTACAACCGCCACGTTTTCTTACGGTCAGCGCAGTAAATGCGCAGACCTGCTAAACAGTTATCTCCCACACGATTAGCTCGAAAAAGTGTTCACCGTCTTCCCTCACAGCAAAGTTCTGTCATGGAATCAGCTTCACCACTACCACCTGAGGTCTGTTACAGAAGCGGATATTGACGGAATGTGTCCCCAGGCCGCGGCTGACGATCATCTGCTTTCCATCCCGCTCAAAATTTCCGGCGCAGAGCGGAAGAAAAAACTGATATTGGGGCGTCATCACGCCGCCCAGCCACGGAAGGCGTATCGTCCCGCCGTGAAAATGACCCGCGAGCGTAAGGTCCGCCCCCCATGCCGCATAGGCATCAAAAAACAGGGGCGAATGCGCAAGCAGAATCTGGAACCGGTCCGCGCCGGGCGTGCCGATACGCTTCCTTAAATATTCCGGTTTCATTTTGCGCGGCGCAAAATCACGGTAATATTCCCGGTCAATATCAAGGCCGCTGATGCGGATATCCTCATACGGCTCCGCATAGGAGTCCGAGAGATAGCCGATCTCATGCCCGGAAAGCAGCTCCAGAAATTCCCAATACAATGTGCCGTATTCGCCTATTTCCCGCTTCATGCGCTGTTCATGGTTTCCGTTGCCGTAGTAGATCCGGCACGGCTCCCCCGTACCCGCGCCCACGATCCGGCTGCGGATCTCGCACAGCCCGTCAAGCAGCCGCTCCGTCACATCTAGCCTCGCTTTCCCCGGCTTTGTCACCATCACGTCGCCGCCGATCAGGATCATATCCGGGGCAATGCGGGAAATGGAGGCGAGTAGCCGCTCATTCCTCCTCCCAAATTCCTTGTCATGCAGATCTGACAAAAACACAAGGGTCTTCGGTTTTCTGATCTTCGGGGAGGAGATCACCGTCTCCTCCACCACAAAATGATCGCGCTCATACTGCGAGCGCGCAAGGCCTGCCGCGACCGCAGCCGCTCCGGCGGCAACCGCCGCCGCCCAGAATTTCCCAACTGAGTTCACCAGAGATTCTCCCTGCCTTCTTTAAGTCTAAAGCTACTGTAACATAAAATCACTTTGAAGTAAAACTTTTTTTCCGTTTTTAAGAAGAGACAGCAGCATCCGGTAACGCTCCGGCACAACCGCCGCCACGTTGACGCGGCTGTCTGCGGGAAGCGGCTCTGTCACAATCTGAATTTCCCCGGAATAACGCATATACCGCTCATTGTCCACAGTAACCGACCCGGGAAGACGCTCCACACAGTTCTCAGAAGCAACATGAATCCCTGCACAGGAGTATTCTCTGGATTCTTTCAGCCTTTTCGTCCAGCGGGGCGAATCAGGACGTATCGTGTAGGGCTGTCCGCATAAAGTCTCCTGATACCGTTCCTCCATGCCGCCCATGAAGCTGATCGGAAGCCGGAGAATTCCATCTTTCTCATAAGCTTCAATCAGCGCCAGCTCTGTCTCCCCGGGTATGCCGTCACCCACAAACACACCGTCCACCTGGTATTTTAACATCATCTCGAGCCACGCCCCATAGGGGCTCATTCCCCGGTGCTTTTCCAGAGTGGGAAGCCCCTCGCCGAGCGGCCCGCGAAGTTTTGTGTCCCCCGCCACAAAGGCAAGAATTTTAATTCCCGATTCCTTAAGCCGCTCATTCAACCGACAGAATAATTCCACGTCCAGCCCTGTCTCCGGTCTTGGATAAAAGTTGTGCATAGCGTACATCGCAATATCATGATCCGATGCAAGCGCAAGCTCCTCCTCAGTGACTGTGGAGGCATTGATACAGATTGGGATACTCTTCCCGATCTCTTTCATTTCCTCCAGTGTAAAACCATAATCCAGCCGCAGGATAGAGATTCCCATTTCTTTCGCCCACGCTGCGATATCGCTGCATCCGAATGCGGCAAGCGTTTTTTTTGATACGTCCGCAACAATATGATATCCCATTTGTGCCAGCTCACGGCACATGCATTTCGCCCTGTGCGCATACCCATCGTCAAACTCCTCGCTGATGTGGAGGGAAGTGAAAAGGAAGCTCCCTTCCCTGCAAAGGGAAGAGAGCCTGCACTTCTGCTGGTCATAATTCGACAGGTACACGGAATATCCCGGTCTTTTAAGCATTCTGCACATCCTTATCCTTAATAATAATCTTCGTCACAACGAATCCGCCTATGTAGGAAATCACCAGACCGATAAAAAAGTTAAGCATACATTCCGGCTTCATGATCGGAATCGCGACAAGGCCGGACGGCCCCCACGAATTTGCCATTACATGGGTCAGCATCACATACGCACCACCAAATCCCGCGCCGATACCCGCCGTGATGAACGGCTTAAACATCGGCAGGGTGACGCCGTAGATCAGCGGCTCGCCGACACCCAGAAAACCTGCGGGGAGTGCGCCTGCGATGACCTTTTTCAAACGCTCATTGCCTACCTTCTTCGCGACAAGGTAAATTGCGATCGCCGCGCCAACCTGCCCCGCACCTGCCATTGCAAGCACCGGGAACAGGGAGACTCCGCCCATCTGCTCAAGCTGGACTGCATAAATCGGTATCAGTCCATGGTGAAGCCCCAAAAGCACCATCGGCAAAAACAGTGCTGACAACACATATCCGCTGATAACACTGATTACCGGGTTTGAAGAATTGATAATAATGCTCAATGCAGCCACGAGACCATCCGATACAAATCCTGCCAGCGGCATAATGATAAATACGAATAAAACTCCCGTCACAAGAAGACTTGCAAACGGCGTAACAACCAAATCCAGCACATCCGGAACACGCTTGCGAATCGCCTTCTCCACCTTAGACAAGATCCATACGCCTACGATAACGCCGATGATTCCGCCCTTTCCGGTAGTGAGGATGGAGTTAAGCGGAACGTCCGCATTGTAAAGCCCCATCATCTTGGACAGCTCAACAACATTAGCGCCGATAGAAGCTGCGCCGATCATGCCGCCCATTGCCTCCGTCGCCCCAAATTGCTTCGCTGAGTTAATGCCAGTATAAATCGCAAAGTAGGACAGAAATGCTCCGCCGAGCAACGCGAACATGAGCTGCACTGCTTTCCAGAAACCATCCGCGGCTAAGATCTCCTGCCCCTGGAGCGTGCCAATCAGGCTTGCAAACCCGTTGAACAGACCCGCCGCAATAATTGCGGGAATCAGCGGAATAAAAATCTCCGCAATGGTACGGATGCCCTTCTTGAAAGCGCTGTTTTTCTGCCCGGCCTTCAAGGCGGCCTTATTTTCCTGCCAGTTACTGTCTGCTACTGCGGATACGCCCAGCTCGTTGATAAAGATATCCGCTACCTTTTTCACCTTGCCCGGCCCTAAAACGACCTGGAGTGAGTTGCCCTCGTCAACCAATCCCAGAACCCCCTCCAGTACTTTCAGCTTTTCTTTGTCCACAGCCGCTTCATCCTTCACAGTCAGACGGAGCCGTGTCATACAGTTGCCTGCTTTCACAACATTGCTTTTCCCTCCGACAAGCACCAGAATCTCTTTTGCCAGTTCTTGATTTGTCATAATGTTCCTCCTTATTTTTCAGGTATACCCTGTATTCCTTACACCTTTACCTGTTATTAAGCGTGCCCCTAATGTGCCCGTCTGCCTTTTTAAGCCGCTCCGCTGCCTGTGTCTCGTCACAGTCAAGCAAAAGCATGACGATCGCTGTCTTCGCACTGCCATGCGTTTTTTTCAAAGCCTCGGCTGCCTCCTCGCGGCTGCACTCTGTGGCTGTCATCACAATGTTTTCCGCCCGGGTCACCAGCTTTTCATTTGTCTGCATCACATCAACCATCAGATTTTTATATGCCTTTCCGATTCCCACCATGCTTCCCGTGGAAATCATATTCAGCACCATCTTCTGTGCGGTCCCGGATTTTAATCTCGTGGAGCCGGTCAGTACCTCAGGGCCGCAGACCGGCTCAATCGCAAGCTCCGCCTCCTGACCTATCTTCGATCCGTGATTGCATGCCACCGCAATCGTATGGCATCCTGTTTCCTTCGCGTATCGCAGCGCATAGATCACATATGGTGTCCTCCCGCTCGCTGCAAGACCAATAACCGTGTCATCGGCGCACAGACCGATTGCCTTTAAATCTTCCACGCCGAGAGTACGGCTGTCCTCCGCGCCTTCCACCGCCTTGATAAATGCCTTCTCACCTCCCGCAAGAAGTCCTATCACCTTCTCCGGCGGAACGCCGAAAGTCGGAGGACATTCCACAGCATCCAAAAGACCGAGACGCCCACTGGTGCCCGCTCCGATATAAATGATGCGTCCACCCTTTTTCAGGCTCTCAGTACACCATGTGATTGCCTGTGCGATTTCCGGAAGCACCTTGCGCACACCCGCCACTACATTCTCATCCTCCCGGTTCATGACGGTCGCCAACTCGAGCGGCGTCATATGATCCAGATCCATGGTCGCGGGATTACGCGATTCCGTGGTAAGTTTTGATAAATCTACCATCTTTCAATCCTTTCTTTATAAATAAAATCACCCGGCATGGAAAGCACCATACCAGTTTTCCCGCCGCCTTAAAGCACTACATCTCATTCCCCCCTTGTCCGTTCTGGTTCGGTTTCTGGATATGTGTCCGTCTGAACTGCCGCATACACTCCTCATAATGACAGTTGACGTAGGCGGTAAACAGAATATCCACAATGCCTAACTGGGAGATCCTGGATGACATGGCTCCACTGCGCAGAATCAACTCCGTCGCGGCAACAGCCAGATTATAGTCCGCCAGCTTTGCTAACGGTGAATCCTCAAACCGGCTGATTGCGATGACAGGTGCATTGCGTCTCCGCACTTCCGAAGCGCAGATCAGCATCTCCTCCGTCATGCCGGAATAGCTGATAATCAGTGCCACGTCCCGATCTGTCATATTGCGCGCCTGCAAAAGCTGGGCGTGCCAATCCTCTGACACCGTACAGCGTTTGTTCACCCGCAAAAGCTTTAAGTACATATCCTTCGCGACCAGAAGGGAAGAACCCACGCCGAACAGACACACATTCTCCGCCCGGCCGATCAGTTTAATACACTGTTCCAGCACTTCCAGATCAATCAATTTGCGGGTGTCCTCCAAAGAGGCGATATTCTTATAGATTACCTTATCTATAATCTCCTCAAGACTGTCCTGCTCACTAACGCCCGCCGTCCACTGAAGCGCACGGTTGTCCTTTCGGAGCGCCAGTTCATACAAGAGCGCTTTCTGCATCTCGCGGTATCCGGCAAATCCTGTCTTCCTGCAAAGGCGGATAATTGTGGACGCTGATGAGAAACTCGTCTCCGCCAGATTATGAATACTGCATCCTGCCACTTTCTCCGGATACTCCAGAAGATACCGGATAATCCCCCGCTCCGCACTGCTGGCATGCGGTTCATACTCCCGAAACCTGACAATCACACTTTTCATATCCCACCTCTTTTTCCATTTTATCACAAGATATGTTTTTGTCAACAAATTATGGTTGTGATGAAACTTTGTTTCTTAATCTGGTTTATTTTTATAATTATTTTGATATTTTTTTGCTCTTTCCGTGATTTTATACAATAACATACTGTTTATCCCGGCCAAACTTTCCTATGGGACAAAAAGAAAGGGCTGATTTCTCAGCCCCTGTCGTATTCCTCCGGCAAGCTCTTTAAACTCCGCAGCTATCGAATATGCGCGGTATCCGTTATGTCAGCGCTGCGCCGTAAGCGCCGAATAGTTGGCAAAGCCGTAATCAAACATCGCCTTTGTATCGGTATACTGCGTTCCCTTTGCCTTCATCACCACCGCAATGAGACGCACGCCATCCCGCTCGACAGCAGTCACCAGTGTGTTGCCTGCCTTGGAAGTATAGCCGGTCTTTCCGCCGATGATTCCCTCATAATACCTCGAGTCCGTCGGATACATCATCTTGTGGCCCATCGTGATAGTGCGTTCCCCGGCCTTTTGGGTCGCCGGGAACTTGTAAGCTGTGGTCGTGTCAATCTTTCGGAAGGTATCGTTCTGCAGCGCTGCCCGCATGATAAGCGCCATATCGTAGGGCGTCGTCTTATGCTCGGAATCATTTAAGCCGTGCGGATTCTCAAAATTTGTGTTCAGGCAGCCGAGCTCTCTCGCTTTTTCGTCCATCAGATCGGCAAAGGCGCTCACACTGCCCGCGACATGCTCCGCCAGACCGTTCCCGATCTCGTTTGCGGATTTTAAGAGCAGACCGTAGAGGCACTGCTCCACCGTCAGCGTATCGCCCGCCGTGATGCCGAGGGAAACGGCGCCGGACTCAAGGTTCGTCGTCGCGGATTCGGAAAAGGTCACCGTATCGCTTAAATTGCAGCGCTCCAGAACGACCAGCGCCGTCATGATCTTCGTAATGCTCGCGGGATAAAACTGCGCGTCCTGATTCTTGCCATACAGGATCTTGCCGTTAGCTGCGTCGAGAAGAACCGCCCCCTCCGCGGCCACGGCAGGCTCCTCCGGCATCGCCGTCTCCGCTGTCTGCGCCGCCTCCGGCATGACCCCCGGTCCTGCCGCGACACCGAAAGCCTCAGCGGGTTTTGGCACTCCCGGCCCTTTGTTCTCCTCCGAAGATACGCTCCCCGAAGCTTCGCCTGCTGGCGCAGACGCACTTCCCGCCGCTGTACTCTCTGTCTCCGCGGCGATCGGGATCGGTTCTATGATTACCTCGGCGCAGGTCGTCTGTCCGAATGTCAGCGTGAGGCCCAGCCCCAGCGCCGTCGCTTTTTTCCATTGTCTCATATATTCAGCCTCTTTATGTATTGTTCTGTCTCTCTGTACAGCTCTGCATTTTTCGCGTAACTGTGCGGGTGCTAAACAGTTACAGTATAGCACAAAAAACCATGTAAAAAACTGACAACTTTCTTACAATTATCCATTCCAAAAATATTTGCCCTGCTCTTCACATATATTGGAAACAATAAGATGGCTTCGGAGTCTGCCATGAACCGCTTTCATTTTTCAAACCGCCTCTACTGCAAGCGCGCCGCAAAAACCGCGTTCCTGCTCCTTACATGCTTTCTTCTCGGGAACTGCCTCGGCTACGCCGCGCGCCGCACGGGAAAGGCGCAGCCCGCCTCCGCCGACGCAGGCTGGGGTCTGAGCTTTCAGAGGGAGGGAGAGCCCCCCGTCGCGAATGCGACCGCCGACTATTTAAAGCAGTTTAACGCGCATTATGCCGCCGATACAAAGGAGAAGATCCTGTACCTGACTTTTGACGCGGGATATGAGAACGGGAACACGCCCGCCATTCTGGACGCCCTAAAAAAACACAATGCCCCCGCCACGTTTTTTCTTGTGGGAAACTATCTGGAAACCAGCCCGGAGCTCGTCAAGCGGATGATCGCGGAGGGGCACACGGTCGGCAACCACACCTTCCACCACCCGGATATGTCAAAAATCTCCACTGTCGAATCCTTCTCAAAGGAGCTTCAGGATCTGGAAGCGCTGTACCGGCAGGTGACCGGACAGACGATGAAGAAATATTATCGTCCGCCGCAGGGCAAATACAGCGAGGCCAACCTTAAGATGGCAAAGGCTCTGGGATACCACACATTCTTCTGGAGCCTCGCCTACGTCGACTGGTATGAAAACAGGCAGCCCTCGCACGATGAGGCATTCAAAAAGCTCCTCGGGCGCATCCACCCCGGAGCCATTGTCCTTCTGCACAGCACGTCAAAGACAAACGGCGAGATCCTCGACGAGCTTCTGACAAAATGGGAGGAAATGGGGTATCGTTTCGGCTCCCTCGATGAGCTTGTTTAAGTTTGCATTTTTATCTGGAAAATGATTTTATCCCGTGATAAAATAAAGAAAAAATGCGGAGGAATGAACGATGCATTCATTTACCTATCTGAGCCCGACAGAAGTTATCTTTGGCAAAGATACGCAAACCCGCGCCGCCGCCTGTATCCGCAAGTACGGCGGGAGCCGGGTGCTGGTTGTCTACGGCGGGGGGAGCGTCCTGAAAAGCGGTCTTCTGGAACAGATCTGCCGGATTTTAAACGCAGACGGTCTCGCCTGCGAGACATTCGGGGGCGCAAAACCTAATCCGACTCTGGAGCATGCAAGGGACGGCGTCCGACTCGCCGGCGAATTCCGCGCGGACTTCATTCTCGGCGTCGGAGGCGGCTCCGCCATCGACACGGCAAAGGCGATCGCGATCGGCGCCGCCAACCCGTCCGTAGACATCTGGGACTACTGGAGCAGAAAAATGACGCCGGAGCAGGCGCTCCCTGTGGGCGCGGTTCTGACCATATCCGCCGCGGGGAGCGAGACGAGCAATTCCGCCGTGCTGACAAACCTCGCGACAGGTTGCAAGCGCGGCCTTTCCTCCGACTTAAACCGTCCAAAATTTGCCATAATGAATCCGGAACTGACCTTCACGCTCCCGCCTTACCAGGTGGCGTGCGGCGTGACCGATATCATGATGCACACGCTGGATCGCTATTTTAATCCCCTTGACAATGAGCTGACCGACGCCATCGCCGAGGCGCTGCTTCGCACTGTCATTGAGAAAGGGCGCATTGCCGTAAAGGACGCCCACGATTATGACGCCATGAGCGAACTGATGTGGGCAGGCTCCCTGTCGCACAACGGGCTGACCGGTCTCGGCGGAACGCTCGATTTTGCGGTGCACCAACTCGGGCATGAGCTTTCCGCCATGTTCGACACCGCGCACGGCGCTTCTCTGGCGACCGTCTGGGGCTCCTGGGCGCAGAATGTCTGTCCCGCAAAGCCCTCGCGCTTTGCGCGCTTTTCAAGGAACGTCTGGGGGCTCTCCGGAGACAATGAAAATGACCTGGCGCTCGCCGGCATCCGCGCCACGGTGGATTACTTCCGCTCCATCGGAATGCCTGTAAGCTTCGGTGAAAATAAGGATATCGGCGTGCAGAGCGACGAGACCCTGCGCGAGCTCGCCTACCGCTGCTCTTACCGCCGCACCAGGACGATCGGAAGCTTTAAGGTGTTAGATGAAAGCGGAATTTATCAGATTTATAAGGACGCGAATCATTAAACAGAGAGAGCTGTCCGGCACACATATTTCACAGGATGGATCACATTATGGAAATAAGGCATTCAACAGAAGCGGATTTTGAGCGGATCATGGAAATATACGAATATGCGAGGAGGTTCATGGCCGAAAACGGAAATCCAAACCAGTGGGGCCTGACGAACTGGCCGCCGCAGAAGTTAATACATGATGATATTTCTTCCGGGACAAGTTATATATGTGTTCACGAAAAACGGATTGTCGGGACATTTTTCTTTGCGGCGGGCGAAGATATAGAACCGACGTACCGACATATTGAAGATGGGAAGTGGCTGAATGACAGCGCATATGGCGTGGTTCACCGTCTCGCCGGCGATGGTTCGGTAAAAGGGATCGGAAGCTTCTGCCTGGAGTGGGCATACGGGCAGTGCGGCCACCTTCGCATCGACACGCACGGGGATAATATCGTCATGCAGAATCTGCTGGCTAAAATGGGATTTATTCACTGCGGGACGATTTATGTGGAGGAAGATCCCTTTCCGAGACTTGCCTACGAAAAGTTGTAACTGTGAGGGTACTGAACAGTTACGAAAAGGTTTAGGAAACGGTTCGGCTGCCTTTTATACCTCCACGGCAAATAACCCGTGGCGGCTGCAATACGCGTAGATCGTTCCATGTCCCCGCCTTGCAAAGCGGCACTGCGCGTCCTGCTCGGAATACAGCTTTACAAGCTGCGAGCAGTCTGCGGTCACATAGGCGAAAAAGGAAATGTAATTGCCTCTGGGTCAGCCCCTGCTTCTCGCGAATCAGCCTGATCGTACTTCCCGTTACATAATTCATGTGCAGTCTCCTCTCATAAAATTTATTGGCGTCTTCATCTCACCTGCACACATTATAGCGCGGAGGAGTACACACTGCACCCTGCGCTCCGTAGAGTCGGGTTTTATTCGTAACAGTTCAGCCATGCGGCGTTTCCGGCGGATTTTACGCCGCCGCCCCGGAAAGACAGTCCCGAGGGATCGGGGGTATATACTTACCGTGAAGGAGACCGGTGAATGCTTTTGCGAGCCTGCGAGGAAAAGCATTGCATCCGGCGACCGAACAAAAACGAAAAGGCCGCCCGCGACCGAGGTGAGCCGCATGGCTGAACTGTTACTTTTATTCTTTCACAGAAATATGCGTCCTATGAGGCAAAAAACAGTTCCACCCCGTCGGCCAGTCCGGCAGCCAGGTTATCAAGCGTCGCCGCGGAGTGGTCGGATGCCTTGTCGCCAAGCTCGATGTCCACGGAAGGAACCGTGGAGTAGGAGGTCTGGGTTAAGTCCATCTCCATCTTGCCGCCGGAAAAGGTCTTCACGCCCGCGCCCTTTAAGCCCGCGATCAGGCTGTCACCCAGTGCGTGGTGCTGCTGCCAGTGGGAGGCTACCGGCTCCATGCTCCGGTAGGAGGACACGTTCGGTACGCTCATGTAAAACGCACCCTTGTCGCTCGCGGTGGAATCCCAGTGAAGCGCGATATGGCAGTCCGCCATATTGTTTGCGATCACCGTCCGCGCAATGTTGTCGAGCTGTACGTCGTCGCTCTCCCGGATCATCAGCACATCGTAGCCCCGGGCAAGCAGCTTTTCCTTGAGCGCCTTCGCCATGGCAAGCGTCACCTTCGCCTCCGCTGTTCCGTCCGCAAACTGCATCCCGCCGGAGACCGCCACGGCCGAGGTCGCGCCCGCACCGGTCGTTCCTCCTGTCACCTTCGGCGTCCCGTCCGGGTGGCACTGTGTCTTGACAGAGGAGCCGCCCTTCGTTCCGTGACCCGCATTGACGCAGACCACCTTCCCTTTCCGGTTCGCCGCTTCCGAGCGGTACAAGACTGCCTCGCCTGAACTGATCTTTGAAAATCCCGCGTATTTCCAGTCGGGATTCAGACCGATCTTTCCGCCCTCAGCGTCCTGCGCCGCCGCTTCGGTCTGCGCAGGCTCCGGCTTCACGGTCGTAAGATAGCCGGACGCCGCATAGCACTCCCTGCCATCCAGGCTCACACGGCTCCAGGAATCGCTGTAGCCGGTCCGCAAAAGCTCGGTTCCTGCGGGGAGCTTCGCCACCACCTCGGCGTCCGGCAAGGGCGCGACGCGTATGTTGAGCTCCGTCGCATCCACATACACCGTCTCCTCCCGCTGCTCCATGGCAGGAACAGACGCGCCTGTCTCCTCCGCATGATCAGCGCGGCTTTCCGCGGACGCATTATTTTCAGGCGCCGCGGGCGCTTCACTCTGCCCGGCCGCGCCGGTCTTTAAGCCGTCCTGCGCTGCGATCACAGACGCGCTCATCTCGGGAATCGCAATCTTCTCATATTTTGCCATCCCGCAGCCGCTCAAAGCAGCCGTCGCCGCCAGCGCGGCAAATATCCATCGTCTCTTTCTCATCGTATCGTTCCTCCGCCCACAACATAGTCTCCGTCGTAAAATACAACCGCCTGTCCCGGCGTGACCGCCCGCACCGGCTCCAAAAATCTGCACTCCACGAGATCCTCTCCGATCTGTCGGATCACGCAGGGCGCACCCCTGTGGCTGTATCGGATCTTTGCCGTCACCCGCATTTCACCGCCGTGCAGGCCGTCGATCGCCATCCAGTTCAGTTTATCACAGATCAGCGAATCGGAAAAGACCTCGTTTGCCTCCCCGATCACGACCTCGTTCGTCTCCGGGCGAAGCTCCGTCACAAACACGGGATGGCCCACAGCAAGACCCAGACCCTTTCTCTGGCCGACTGTATAGTGGGTGATCCCCGCATGACGCCCGAGCACATAGCCCTGCGCATCGACAAAATTGCCCGGCCCCGGCACATCGCTTACCTGACGTTCGATAAATCCCGCATAGTCGTGGTCGGGGATAAAGCAGATCTCCTGGCTGTCCACCTTGTGCGACACAGAAAGCCCTAGCTGCTCCGCCATGGCGCGGATCTCGTCCTTTGTGTAATCCCCCACCGGCATCAGCGTGCGGGCGAGCTGCTCCTGGGTCAGATTATAAAGAGCGTAGGTCTGATCCTTCGCCTGCGTCGCGGACTTCTTCAGGGCATACCTGCCGTTTTCAAGGCGCTCGACGCGCGCATAATGTCCCGTCGCGATGTAGTCCGCACCGATGTCGAGACTGCGCTTTAAGAGCGCCTCCCATTTCACATAACGGTTGCAGGCGATGCACGGATTGGGCGTGCGCCCGTGCAGATACTCGTCCACAAAATAGTCCATTACGTTTTCCTTAAATTCCCGCTTAAAATTCATCACATAGTAGGGAATCTCAAGCTGCCACGCCACTCTCCTCGCGTCGTCCACGGCGGAGAGTCCGCAGCAGCCGCCGTTTTCCTGCTGCGACTGCTCCTCCTCATCCTGCCAGATCTGCATGGTGACGCCGATGACATGATAGCCCTGACGCTTCAAAAGCCAGGCGGCCACCGAAGAATCGACGCCGCCTGACATGCCAACTACTACTGTTTTCTTTTCATTCCCCGAATTACTCAATATTCCTCGTCCTCGTCATGTTCACTGATATCGGTCTTCGGCTGCTCCAGCCCTTCAATCTTAATCCCGTTCTTCTGCGCGTAATCCCAAAGCGCCGCATGGATCGCTTCCTCCGCCAGCAGAGAACAGTGTACCTTAACGGGCGGAAGCCCGTCAAGCGCTTCCATCACCGCCTTGTTGGTGACAGCCATCGCCTCCTGCACGCTCTTGCCCTTCACCATCTCGGTCGCCATGCTGCTCGTCGCCACCGCGGCGCCGCAGCCGAACGTCTTAAACTTCACATCGCGGATGATCTGGTTCTCGTCGATATCGAGATAGATACGCATAATGTCGCCGCACTTGGCATTTCCAACGGTTCCGACGCCGCTGGCATTCTCAATCTCACCTACATTCCTGGGATGCTCAAAATGATCCATTACCTTTTCTGTATACATATGTTTTTTCTCCTTCTTTTTCCTGTTGTTTCTGACTGGCTGTTATTTTCCCTGTTTCCTGATAAAGTCCTCATATAACGGCGACATATGGCGAAGCCGGTCGACGATCGCCTTGATGCTCTCGGCCACGAAATCCATCTCCTCCCTCGTGTTGTCCTCGCTTAAGGTCAGGCGCAGGGAGCCGTGGGCGATCTCATGGGGCAGCCCGATCGCAAGGAGCACATGGGACGGATCCAGGGATCCGGAGGTGCACGCCGAGCCGCTGGAACCGCAGATGCCCTTTCCGTCCAGCATGATCAGCAGGGATTCCCCCTCGATAAACTGGAACGCAAAATTTACATTGTTCGGAAGGCGCATGGTGCGATGGCCGTTCACGCGCGTGTAGGGAACCTCCGCCATCACCCGTTCGATCAGGTAGTCGCGCAGCCCGCTCTCATGCTCCGCGCGCTGCTCCATGGTCTTCATCGCGATCTCCGCCGCTTTTCCGAAGCCCACGATGCCCGGCACATTTTCCGTGCCCGCGCGGCGCTTGCGCTCCTGCGCGCCGCCGTGGATGAAGGAGCGGATCTTCACGCCCTTGCGGATATACAGAAAGCCGATTCCCTTCGGCCCGTTCACCTTGTGGCCGCTTGCGCTCATCATGTCGATGCCGAGATCGTCTACATTGATCGGGACATGGCCGTATGCCTGCACGGCGTCCGTGTGAAACAGGATACCGTGCTCCTTCGCGATCGCCCCGATCTCCTTTATGGGCTGGATCGTGCCGATCTCATTGTTCGCAAACATAATGGAGATCAGGATCGTGTCTGGACGGATCGCCTTCTTAAGCTCCTCGAGCTTCACCGTGCCGAACTCATCCACATCGAGATACGTCACCTCGAAGCCGTGCTTTTCCAGATACTCGCAGGTGTGGAGGATCGCATGGTGCTCGATCTTGCTCGTGATGATATGTTTTCCCTTGTCCTGATACGCTTCCGCCGTTTCCTTGAGCGCCCAGTTATCCGACTCGGAGCCGCCGCCGGTAAAATAAATCTCATTATCATTTGCGCCGATGGATCTCGCGATCGTCGCTCTCGCGTCGGCGACAGCCTGCTTTACCGGGGTGGAAAACTCATAGATGGAAGATGGATTCCCATACAATTCCGTGAAATACGGAAGCATCGCCTCCACCACCTCCGGCCTCGTCCTTGTCGTAGCCGCATTGTCTAAATATATGGTCTTTTTCATCTATTCCAAATCCGCCTTTCCTAGTTGATTTCTTTAAACAAGGCAAGTATAGCACTTATTTCCTAGTATTTCAATAGGAATTGAAAATTATTACGAATAATATGTAACAGTTCAGCCGTACGGCTCACCTCGGTCGCGGCCGGCGACCGAACAAACGCGGAAACTTTGCCGACAAGTGCGAAGTCCTCCACTGAACTGTTACAATAATATACCTTATGCGCCTCTTATCTCCCGCGCAAGCGCATAGTTTTCGTCCAAAATTCATAGATTGTAATAATTCCCCGCTCCCCGGAGCTGCCATGAACGAAAAACTCCGACTCACGCCAAAAAAGCGTGCCTTCCTCACCGGCACGCTTCTTTTGACCGGAACCGGCTTTCTATGCCGGGCCCTGGGCTTTTTTTATCGAATTTTCCTGTCGCGTACCGTCGGCGCGGAGGGGCTCGGCATCTACAACCTGGTGCACCCGGTCTTCGGCATCTGCTTCGCTTTGTGCGCCGGTTCCATGCAGACCGCCCTCTCCCAGTACATCGCCTCACACGCCGCGAGTGGGCGCCGCATCTTCCGCACCGGGCTTGCGATCTCCATGAGCATGTCCTTCATCCTCGCCTTCCTCATCTGCTGCCATGCGGATTTTCTGGCGACGTACGTCTTAATGGAGCCGCTCTGCGCCCCGTATCTCCCGGTTATGGGGATTTCCGTGCCCTTTGCGGCGTTGCACGCGTGCATCAACGGATATTACTACGGAATGCAGAAATCGCGTGTCCCCGCGTTCTCGCAGGTGGCGGAGCAGATCGTGCGCATGAGCCTGGTGTTTCTGATCGCGGGCAGCCGCATCGCCGCCGGACAGGAGATCACCGTCCGGCTTGCGGTAGTCGGCCACCTCATCGGAGAGATGGCGTCGGCGGCATTTACCTTCTTAAGTATGTGCGTATTCCCGCCCCAGAAAAACGCATCCGCTCCCTCCGGCTTTCTCTCACCGGCCACTGCGGCCCCGCTGATGGCGTTAGCGCTCCCGCTGATGGGAAACCGTCTTGTCTTAAACCTTCTCGCCAGCGCCGAGGCCGTCTGGATTCCCGGCTGTTTAAAGCTGTCGGGTCTTTCTGGCTCCGAGGCATTTTCCGTCTACGGCGTCCTGACCGGAATGGCGCTGCCCTTCATCCTGTTTCCCTCCGCCATCACCAACTCCATGGCAGTACTTTTGCTGCCAAGCGTGGCGCAGGCGCAGGCTGCGGGTGAAAGACGTCAGATTACCGCCAGCATCTCTCTGTCGCTGCGCTACAGCCTCTACATGGGCATCCTCTGTATCGGGGTCTTTGTCCTGTTCGGCGATGAGCTCGGCGTCAGCGTCTTTAACGACGCCTCCGCCGGGCAGTTCATCCGGATTCTGGCGTGGCTCTGCCCATTCCTCTACCTTGCCACCACGATGGGCAGCATCCTGAACGGACTCGGGCGTACCCGAACCACCTTTCTCCAGAACACGGCGGCCCTGCTCCTTCGCATTGCCTTCGTGCTCCTCGGCATCCCGCGCTTCGGCATCTTTGCGTACCTCTGCGGTATGCTGACGAGCGAGATTTTCCTCGCTCTCATGAACTTATGGTCGCTTAGACGGCTCGTTCCCTTTACCTGGAACGCCTGGGAAATGATCGTGAAGCCGGCTGCTTTACTGATCATTGCGATCGGAATCCATTATTTTGTCTCCGGTCTTGTCCTCCCCCCCGGCAGACTTCCGCTGTTTATCGAGACAGCCGCCCGAATTCTCTTCTTAGGGCTCTGCTACGGCGGGCTGCTACTGGTCTTCCACTTTGCGAAAAAGTAAAAAGAGTTCCGCTTGCGGAACTCTCGCGCCGGAGCGCGGCTGCGTCAGCAGCCTGTTTCCTAAGCGCGAAGTGCGCATCCTGAGCGGAGCGTTTTTGTTTCATAGGACGAACTTTCCTATGAAACAATAAGACCATGGAAACTAAACTCCCATGGTCTCACTGTCTCACACTCTCACGCTGCGGCAGCCTGCACGTTTTAAACCGTCAGATCGGCAGCATGGTCGAGCGCCTTGATATCCTTTTCCTCCGGCACCTGAATCGCCGCGCCGGACGGAAGCGCTGTGTAGATGATCATGCACGCCTCGGAGGGTGCGTTCTCCTTCACATACGCGAGGTCAAACTCCATCAGCTTATCGCCGCGCTTCACCTTGTCCCCGTCCTTTACAAGCGGGGTAAACCCTTTGCCATCAAGCTTCACCGTATCCACGCCGATGTGAAGCATAAACTCTGTTCCGTCCTCACTCTTAAGGCCCATGGCATGCCCGGTCGGGAATACAAACGCCACCTCGGCGTCGCACGGAGCCAAAACCTCACCGTCCGTCGGCATCACCATGAAGCCGTCGCCGATCATCTTCTGCGCGAAGGTCACATCCGGCGCATGCTCGATCGACTCCACATGACCGTTAAACGGGCTGTAGAGCGGCACAGTCTTCGTCGGCTCTGCCCTTTTCGCGCCGGTCTCCTCCGTCTTCTTTTCCTCCGAAGCTGTCTCCGTGGCCGAAGCCTCCTTCACAGTCTCCGGCTCGCCGTGGTACTCCTCATCCGGGGCAGTCGCCATAAAGGAGACAAGGTCGGCCTTGATATTCGGAACCGTCGGCCCGTAAATGACCTGGATGCCGGTGCCCTTCTTTAAGACGCCTGCCGCCCCGGTCTTCTTTAAAAGCTCCTCGCTCACCATCTCCGGCTTATGCACTGTGCAGCGCAGGCGGGTGATGCAGCAGTCCACATCCGCCACATTCTTCTTTCCGCCGAGACCGTTCAGGATCATCTGAGAGCGCTCGTCAAACGCCGCACCCGCTTCGCCCTGCTTCTTTGCATCGACATCCTCTCGTGTGTACAGCTTGACTTCCTCATTATCATCACGCCCCGGAGTCTTTAAGTTAAACTTAAGGATCAGGAACTTAAAGAGGAAGTAGTAGACCGCAAAATAGATCGCGCCTACAATCGGAATCCAGTACCAGCTTGTCTTTGCCGCGCCCGGCAGAATGCCGAACAGCACCAGGTCGATGATACCGCCGGAGAATGTCATCCCGACGCCGACATTCAAAATGTGCATGATCATGTAGGACGCGCCCGCAAGCACGCAGTGAATCGCGTACAAAAACGGGGCGACAAAGATGAAGGTAAACTCGATCGGCTCGGTGATGCCGGTCAGCATTGCGGTCAATGCCGCCGAGATCAAAAGACCTCCCGCCACCTTCTTCTTCTCCGGCTTTGCCACCTGATACATGGCGAGCGCCGCGCCCGGAAGTCCGAAGATCATGAACGGGAACTTGCCGCTCATGAAACGTGTGCCCGGATTCACGCTGAAGTGAGCAATCTCGCCCACGTTAGCGAGCTGCGCGAAAAAGATATTCTGCGCGCCGTAAACCATATTGCCCGCGACCTCGAGCTGACCGCCCACAGCCGTCTGCCAGAACGGCATATAAAATACATGATGCAGGCCGAACGGGATCAGCGCGCGCTCAATGATACCGTAAATCCATGTTCCCACATAGCCGGAGCTGTTCACCAGCGCGCCCAGACCGTAAATGCCGTTCTGGATCACCGGCCACACAAAGTACATCGCGATGCCTACAAAAATGTATACAAGACTCGAAATGATCGGTACAAACCGCGTGCCGCCGAAGAAGGACAGCACCTGCGGGAGCTGAATGTTGTAGTATTTGTTATGCAGAGCCGCAACGCCAAGACCGACGATAACGCCGCCGAACACGCCCATCTGGAGCGAGGTGACCCCCAGCACCTTCGTCACAGAACCGTCTAAGAGCCCCACGGTCTGCTCCACAGAGCTGACCATGCCCGCAATCGCGTTACCGGAGGCATCCACGACACCCGGAACAGTCACAAGATGGCCGGACAGCACTAACATCGCGTGGATCGCCGTGTGCATGATGAAGAACGCGATCACGCTGGCGAGCGCCGCGACCTCCTTCTCCTGCTTCGCCATGCCGATCGCCACGCCGATCGCAAACAGCAGCGGCAGGTTGTCAAAGATAATGCTTCCGCAACTGTTTAAAATGTTCAGGAAGCCGTTTAGCAATGTGCCGTCACCTAAGATCCCCTCCAGGTGGTAGGCGCTGATCATGGTTCCGTTTGTGAAGGAACCGCCGATTCCCAGCAGAAGCCCCGCCACCGGAAGAATCGCGATCGGCAGCATGAAGGAACGTCCCACACGCTGGAGCACCCCAAAAATCTTGTCTTTCATGTTCCCTTCTCCTTTTCCTTATTTTTATGCAGCCGTTCCGGCGGCAGGGAATGCCCGCTCGTGGACAGTTGCTTTTTCGATAAAAGTATATTGGATTTTCGATTGTTTGTCAAGAGTTTAACAATGGCAGGTTTCCACCGAACAATAACGAAAACGCCGGTCGCGGACGAGGTTTTCTCTTTTGTTTTTTGCTTGCTTTGCGGTACGCGGTACGCTATAATAAAGCTATCAACAAGTACAGAGGGGGGCCGGCCTGATTTGCGGCGGCATGCTCCTGCTTTCCGCCATTCTGATTGCGTGCTTCGCGGGAGCGGCCAGACAACCAACCGGGATTCATGGATCCATCAACGAGAGGAGCGATGCAAATGGATAAGCAGACCGTAATCCGGTATCTGGAGGAACGAGCGGCGGACTTCTACGCCCTCAGCGACAAAATATGGGAAAACGCGGAGATTCGCTTCGAGGAGAACAAGTCCGCAGCGGACTACGGGGCGTTCCTGGAGGCGGAGGGGTTCGAGGTCACCCTTGGATTGGCTGGGCTGAAAACAGCTTTCCGTGGACAGTGGGGCAGCGGCAAGCCCGTGATCGGCTTTCTGGGAGAGTACGACGCCCTGCCGGGCCTGAGCCAGAAGGCGGGCAGCCCTGTGAAGGAGCCTCTGGTGTGCGGCGGAAACGGCCATGGCTGCGGCCATAATCTTCTGGGCGTGGGCGCGCTGATGGGCGCCGTGGGTCTGAAGCGTTATCTGGAAACGGAAGGAAAGCCGGGCACCGTGGTGTTTTTCGGGTGCCCCGCCGAGGAGGGCGGCTCCGGAAAGACCTTTATGGCCCGGGAGAGCTGCTTTGACGGGCTGGATGCGGCCCTCAGCTGGCATCCGGACACCTGCAATATGATGCCTCCCGGCCCGGTTTTGGCGAACAATGCTGTCCGGTATAGCTTTACCGGCAAGGCGTCCCATGCGGCGGCGGCACCGGAGGCGGGAAGAAGCGCCCTGGACGCTCTGGAGCTGATGAACATCGGGGTGCAGTTCCTCCGGGAACACATTCCCACCACCGCCAGAATCCACTATGCCATCACGGATGCCGGCGGCATTTCCCCCAATATCGTCCAGGCCCACGCCTCGGCCCTCTATCAGATGCGTGCGCCCTACGCGTCGGAGCTGGCGGATCTGTATCAGCGGCTGAACCGGATTGCCCAGGGCGCGGCCATGATGACCGATACCCAGGTGGAAATCAAATTCCTGAAGGGCACCAGCAATACCGTGCTGATTCCGGCGCTGGACGAGGTCATGTACCGGAATATGTGCGACATTCCAAACCCCGTCGGGGATGCGCAGGACCTTGACTTTGCCCGGGAGATTGTCAAAACCCAGAAGCAGGAAATCCCGGAAGCCCTGTTTGACACCCAGCCCAAGCCATGGAACAGGGCGGGAAACATTCCTCTTCCCGGCTCCTCGGACACCGGTGATGTGAGCTGGGTATGCCCGGTTTCCCAGTGCGCGACCAGCACCTGGCCGGTGGGAACCGCCGCCCACAGCTGGCAGGCCGTGGCCTGCGGTAAGAGTGACTTCGCCCACAAGGGAATGCTGTATGCGGGGCAGATCATCGCGGCAACGGCCATCGATGTCTGTGAAAACCCCGAAATTCTTGAAAACGCCTGGAAACAGCACCGGGAGAAGACGGGAGGCAACCCCTACCATTGCCCCATTCCGCCGGAGATTACACCGACGGTACTGGAAGCCGAGATGACGTAAATGAAGGGGGTATTATGTCCCTTTGGGACGAAAAAGGAGAACAGACATGAATAAAGTGAAGAAGCGTATTATGATTATTTTGTTGGCGATTCTGGCGGTCGTTTTATTCGTCTTGCTTGCGTTTTTTGGACGGTATTTCACCAGGATCCAGACCATCGGCAGCATTGAGCAGCTTACGGATTATGTGGATGGATACAATCTCTATCGCATGGATGTCAAATACGATTACGATCTTGACGATATTATCGATTACGGCATTAAGGACGATCAGACGATGATCGAAGCGATTCTGAAAGAGGCTCTTCCGCTGCTGCCTGTGAAGATCAAAGCGCCCAATTTCGGCTGTACGGCGTT
>SFNH01000126.1 GCA_004554205.1 Clostridium sp. | reverse complement strand
CAGCATATTGGAGAGGCGCGCAATGCTCTCCCCGTAGCCGTTGCTGTCCTTAAACGGCTCGGAAAAATGCTTGGCAACCAGCAGCGCGAAATTCGTGTTCTCCGTCTGTTTCTCGGCCCCCTCGTAGCTGTGTCCGTTGACCGTGACGATGCCGTTGGTGTTCTCATTTACCACGATCCCGTTCGGGTTCATGCAGAACGTGCGCACATTGTCCTCAAATTTCTCTGTGCGGTACACGATCTTGCTCTCGTAGAGCTCGTCCGTCAAATGTGAAAAGATCACCGCCGGCAGCTCCACCCGGACGCCGATATCCACACGGTTGGACTTCGTCGGGATATGAAGCTCATCGCAGATCTTCTCCATCCACTTGCTCCCACTTCTTCCGACAGAAACAATACATTGCTTGCACTCCGCGGCCTCATCCTCACCATAGAGGACACGGTATCCGTCCCCGGTCACCTCGATGTGGCGGATCGGCGTGTGGAAAAAGAAGGCGATGTGATCCTTCATCTCCTGATACAGATTCTCAAGCACCACATAATTGATATCCGTCCCGAGATGGCGTACGGAGGCATCGAGGAGCTTCAGCTTGTTCTGCATACAGAGCTTTTTGAACTTCGTCCCCGCAGTCGAAAACATCCGCGTGTTCTCCCCGCCGTGAGTCGTGTTGATCTGATCGACATATTTCATAAGGTTGATGGCTTCCGCCCTGCCGATGTGCTCGTACAGCGTGCCGCCGAAATCATTGGTAATGTTGTATTTCCCATCGGAGAACGCGCCTGCGCCGCCAAAACCGTTCATGATGGCGCAGGTCGGACATTTAATGCAGGACTTCACCTTATCCCCGTCGATCGGGCAGCGGCGCTTTTCAAGGGAATACCCCGCCTCAAAGACCGCCACCTTAAGCTCCGGTCTCTTCTTCATCAGCTCATATGCGGAAAAAATCCCGCCGGGGCCTGCCCCGATGATAATGACATCAAACATGTTCTGAACACTCATGTAAATTCCTCCTGTCTCTTGACTGTAAAACCTTAGCCCGCCGCCTCGCGCACCGTTTTCACCGCCTGAATGACCAGCGTCGGGATCAGGGCGAACACAGCCGTCGCGGCAATCTGGCGCAGACTTAAGTCCGCCACCGCAAACAGCGTCTGGAGTCCCGGCAAAAACAGGACCGCCGCGAGGAGCAGCGCTCCCGCCTCAAATGCCATCACGCTCCAGAGATTCCCCGAAAATCCAAGCCGTATCATCGAATGCTCGCTCCGGCAGTTAAAGCCGTGGAACAGGCGCGCGAGCGTCAGCGTCGCAAACGCCATGGTGCTCGCGACAGCCGCTCCGCCGGTCTCAAGGCCCGAGTGAAACGCCAGCATGGTGCAGACGGCGATCAGCCCGCCCTGCATCATGATCTTCCCCAGAAATGAGCCCGTCAAAATCCCCTCCTTCGGGTCTCTCGGCGGCTGGTTTAAAAGCCCCTCCTCCTGCGGTTCCATGCCGATGGCAATCGCAGGCAGAGAATCCGTCAAAAGGTTGATAAACAAAAGATGTACCGGCGCAAACGGCATCGGGAGCGCGAGTAACGACGTATAGAGCACGCTGAAGATCCCGGCCATATTGCCAGAGAGCAAAAACTGTATGGCATGGCGGATATTGCGGTACACATTCCGCCCGTTTGCCACCGCCTTGATAATCGTGGCAAAATTATCGTCCGTCAGGATCATCGAAGCGGCGTCCTTTGACACCTCCGTCCCGGTAATCCCCATCGCTATGCCGATGTCCGCCTTCTTAAGCGCCGGGGCGTCATTCACCCCGTCGCCGGTCATCGCCACGATATGCCCCTGCTTCTGCCATGCCTCCACAATACGAATCTTGTGCTCCGGCGAAACGCGAGCATACACGGTGATATGCTCCAGATTCTGCCTTAGCTGCGCATCGCTCATATTATCAAGCTCGGGGCCCGTCACCGCCAGGTCGCCCTCCTCAAACAGCCCGATCTTCTCCGCGATCGAGGTGGCCGTAACCTTGTGATCCCCGGTGATCATCACCGGGCGGATGCCTGCCCTGCGCGCGCTCAATACTGCCGGCTTCGACTCAATCCGCGGCGGATCCATCATCGCCGCCATTCCGATGAAGATGAAGCCCTGCTCCATCTCCAGCCCGCAGGCTTGAAGATCGGCACATTCCGGGCGATCCCCCTCCACTGTCCTGTATGCCATCGCAAGCACACGAAGCCCCTGCGCAGACCACTCCATGTTCTGCTCCTGGAAACGCTGCCTCCACGGCCCGGTCATCGGAACAATGCCGTGGGACGTAAGCACCCGGTCTGAGCGCTCAAGAAGGACGTCCATCGCCCCTTTTGTGAGAAGAATCTTCTCCCCGTCACAGCAGTGCAGAGTGCTCATAAGCTTCCTGTCCGAGTCAAAGGGGATCTCCCCAAGCCTCGGCATACTCTGCCGGAACTTCTCCACATCGGCGCCGGCGCGGTCAGCCATCTCAAGCAGCGCAAGCTCCGTCGGGTCGCCGATGTCCTCCTGCTCCCCCTTTACCGCGTCATTATCCAATATCGACGCATAGAGCAGATAGCGGTGTACCGGGTGATAGAGATTTAATGCCGCGGGCTGCCAGGTCCGCCCGTCCGCATAGACATGCTGCACCGTCATACAGTTCTGCGTCAGCGTCCCCGTCTTGTCAGAGCAGATGACGGACACGCAGCCTAAGCTCTCCACCGCCTTTAAATCCTTGATGATCGCGTGCTCCTTCGCCATGCGCTGCGTTCCCATCGCCTGAACGATCGTCACAATGGAGCCCAGGGCCTCGGGAATCGCCGCAACCGCAAGCGCCACCGCAAACATCAGGGACTCTAAAACCGGCGTCCCCCGATAGAGGCTTAGCCCGAAAACCAGAAGGCAGATGGACATGATAACTGCCGCAAGCCGCCCGCTGAACTGATCCAGGCTCACCTGAAGCGGTGTTTTTTTCTCCCCCGCCGCATTCATCAGAGAGGCAATCTTCCCGATCTCCGTCTCCATACCGGTCGCCGTCACGACCATCACTGCCCGCCCGCCTGTCACAAGCGAGCCGGAAAATGCCATATTATTCTGCTCCGCAAGCGGTATGACCTCCGCCTCCGTCAGGGCCTGACAGTGCTTTCCCACCGCCAGCGATTCCCCCGTCAGGGAGCTTTCATTCACCTGCAGGTTGTGACACTCCAGCAGCCGTCCGTCCGCCACAACGAGATCTCCCGCCTCCAGAAGCACCACATCGCCCGGAACCACCTGGGGCGAAGGGAGCTCTGTCTGTTTTCCCTCGCGGATCACGCGCGCCGTCGGCGACGACAGCGCTTTTAAGCTGTCTAACGATTTCTGCGCCTTCTCGTGCTGAACCGTTCCCAGGATCGCATTCATAATGATCACCGCAAAAATGACCACCGTGCTCTCCACATTATCCGAGAGCATGGAGATCACCGCCGCGACGATCAGGATCACGACAAGCAGATCCTTAAACTGTTCCAGAAACACCTGCCACGCTTTCTTGCGTGCGCCTTCCTTCAGCACATTCTCTCCGACCTGTGCGCGAATCTCCTCTGCCTGACACACCGACAGCCCACGACGGCTGCTACCCGCCGCCTGCAGCGCTTCCTCGGCAGAAATCCGATACCATTCTCTCATGCCAGGTTTCCTCCATATATAAAGATATGCAGGAACTGATAAGACTTTCCGTAATTGCGCAGATCTGGCGAACAGTTACGACTTTTCATTCTCACCGCACGCGCTCCGGGAAGCCGACCTTCTTCTGCACCTTCCGCAGCGTTTTGCCCGAAAAATACTGTGCCTTCTCCGCGTTATTCTTAATTACGCTGTCCAGGTAATCTTTATTTCTGCTCAAATCCGCGAACCGCTCCTGAAGCGGCTTTAAGACGCCCACGACCGCCTCGCCTACAGCCATCTTGAACTCTCCGTAGCCTCTGCCGTCAAATTCCGCCTCGGTCTCCTGCGGAGTCTTCCCGGTGCAGGCACAGTAAATGTCGATCAGGTTTTTGATGCCCGGCTGGTTGTCGCAGTAGCGCACGCAGGCTTCCGAATCCGTCACCGCTCGCTTGAACTTGCGGATAATGGTATCCTCATCATCCATCAGGTAAATGCTGGCGTTCGGATTTTCATCGGACTTTGACATCTTCTTCGACGGATCCTGCAGACTCATAACCTTTGCGCCCACCTTACCGATGTACACCTCGGGAACCGTAAACACATCGCCGTAGATCGCGTTGAACCTCTGCGCGATATCGCGGGTCAGCTCCAGATGCTGCATCTGGTCGATTCCCACCGGAACCACGTCCGCCTGGTACAGAAGGATATCCGCCGCCATCAGCACCGGGTAAGTGAACAGGCCGGCGTTGATATTGTCCGAATGCTTCGCCGCCTTGTCCTTAAACTGGGTCATGCGGTTTAACTCGCCCATATAGGTAAAACAGTTTAAAATCCATGCAAGCTCCGCGTGACCGGACACATGGGACTGGTAATAAATGCAGTTTTTCTCCGGATCCAGTCCTGCCGCGATGTAGAGCGTCAGCAGCGTGCGTGCGCGCCTGCGCAGCTCCGCCGGATCCTGGCGGACCGTGATCGAGTGCATATCGACAACGCTGTAAAAGGTCTCATACTCGTCCGCGATGCTCACCCAGTTTTTTAATGCCCCCAGATAATTCCCGAGTGTCAGGTTCCCCGTCGCCTGCATGCCGCTGAACAATACTTTCTTTCCGTCTAACATATCATTTATCTCCTTATAAATGCAGACATTCCCCGTCTGCGCACATTCTAAGTGTAACACCCCAGGG
>SFNH01000023.1 GCA_004554205.1 Clostridium sp. | reverse complement strand
GCCCTATGTCAGTCGCGCGGGCTTCGCGGTATGAGAGTACAGAACGCGGTGCTGCAACTTCCATAGGGCTGCGCCCTATGTCAGTCGCGCGGGCTTCGCCCTATGAGAAAACACAGAAGCCGCCGGTCGGAGAAAAGTAAACTTTCCCCCGACCAGCAGCTTCTGTGTTTTCTCGCACCGCTAAGCGACGTACGCGAACATCATGATATAATGGCAGATGCTTCCGCCCATGACGAAGAGGTGGAAGATCTCGTGGGAGCCGAAGTTCTTGTGTCTTGAATTGAAGATCGGCAGTTTCAGGGCGTAGATCACGCCGCCGACGGTGTAGATGATGCCGCCGGTCAAAAGCCATATGAACGCGCTTTTTGGCAGCGCGGAGACGATCTTTCCAAACGCTAGGACGCAGACCCAGCCCATTGCAATGTAGATCAGGGACGAGAACCACTTCGGGCAGGTGATCCAGAGCGCGTTGATCAGGATACCGGCCGCGGCGATGCCCCAGACGAGGGCCAGGAGCGCCCAGCCGGTACGGTCGCCAAGGACCAGCATGCAGACCGGGGTGTATGTTCCGGCGATCAGGATAAAGATCATCATATGGTCTACCTTCCGGAGAATCTGATTCACCTTCGGGGAAATATCAAGGGTGTGGTAGATGGTGCTTGCCGCGTAGAGCAGGATCATGCTCGTGATGAATACGGTGAGCGCGAGTACATGGGTGTATCCCGGCGTCCGCGCGGCCTTCATTAACAGCGGGGCTGAAGCGGACAGCGCGAGCAGCATCGCGATAAAATGGGTCAGGGCGCTGCCGGGGTCTTTGATTTTGAATGTCATGGCAATTCCTCCTTACACTGGTAATCTATGACAAGATATGATAATTATTGTACATAGTTTTAAAAACTACATATTACTGTTTTATATACTATACAACGGCGTCTCAAAAAATGCAAGCGGTTTTAAAAAGAAATGGGAGAAATTTTTATGCTGAAGATTCTGTATGAGGATGAACATATCATTGTGGTTTTCAAACCGGTGGGGCTGGAATCTCAGTCCTGCCGCGGCTTCGGGCGCGATATGGTCAGCGAGATCAAAGGACATATCCACAAGTTATCCCCAAAGTCCGGCGAGCCGTATGTGGGAGTTATCCACAGACTGGACAAGCCGGTGAGCGGCGTGATGGTGTATGCCAGAGAGAAAACATCCGCGGCGGCGTTGAGCCGGCAGGTTGCGGCGGGAGAAATGGAGAAAAAGTATCTGGCAGTTCTATGTGGAAAACCGGTGAATTCTGTGGAAAACTATGTGGATTATTTGTTGAAGGATGAGAAGCAGAATGTTTCCCGGATTGTGGATAAGGGGACAAACGGCGCAAGGCGGGCGGAGCTTACCTTCCGGACGCTTGAGAGCCGTGAGGTGGAGCCTTACGGAGTCCTGACTCTCGCGGAGATCGAGCTACTGACCGGACGGCATCACCAGATCCGCGTGCAGATGGCGGGACACGGGCTGCCCCTGTGGGGCGATCAGCGTTACAATCCGCGGTTTGCCGATGGTTCTGCCCGCACGGATGTCGCGCTCTGCGCGTACCGTCTCGCCTTTACCCACCCGGCGACCGGAAAACGGATGTGCTTTGAACAGCTTCCGGAGGGAGAGATTTTCAGGGAATTCCTGCTAGTTTCCCCCTAGCGGTTGACGCGGCTGTCATTTCCATTATATAATGAAGAAGCATTTTGCGAAAATATAGATGGAGGTAAGGAAATGACGGGTAAAACATTAAAAAACGACAAGCCGACATTATTCTCCCGCTTTTTAAATGTCGTGGAGACTGCCGGCAACCGACTCCCCCATCCGATCACCATGTTCGCCGTCCTGGCGGCGGCAATCGTATTGATTTCCGGTATCTGCACGGCGCTTGGGGTGTCCGCTACAGGAGAGATGATTGATACAAAGACGATGGAATTGTCGGAGCAGACCGTTTCGGTCATCAGCCTGATGAACCGGGAAGGGCTGGTTTATATGCTCACCAGCGCGGTGGATAACTTTACGGGCTTTGCGCCTCTCGGCGTGGTGCTTGTGACGATGCTGGGCGTGGGCTGCGCGGAGGGCAGCGGCTATCTTTCCGCCCTGATGAAGAAAGCGGTGTCCGTGACCCCGGCGATGATTGTGACCCCGATGCTCGTATTCTTAGGCGTCATGTCGAATGTGGCGGCAGATATCGGATATGTCGTTCTGATTCCGATCGGAGCGGTCGTGTTCATGGCATACGGCAGGCATCCGCTGGCAGGTCTCGCGGCGGCATTCGCGGGCGTGTCCGGCGGCTTCTCCGCAAACCTTCTGGTCGGGACGCTCGACCCGATGCTGTCGGGGATCAGCACGGAGGCGGCCCATATGATAGACCCTTCCTACATGGTCGAGGCAACGTCAAACTGGTACTTTATGATCGTGTCTACCTTTGTGATCGTGGCGATCGGAACATTTGTCACGGACAGGATCGTAGAGCCGCGTCTGTCGGGGCATAAAAAGACGGATGAGAAGGTCTCCGATGTGACCGCGCTTAATGACCGCGAGAGGAAGGCGCTTACGCTTGCAAACGTGACATTGCTCGGATTTGTCGCGCTTGTGGCGCTGCTCGCGCTGCCGAAGGATTCCTTTTTAAGGAACGCCGAGACCGGAAGCCTGATGTCGGGTTCTCCGTTCATGAGCGGTCTGATCCTCCTGATCGCGCTCCTGTTCTTCCTGCCGTCGGTGGTATACGGAAGAGTGGCGGGCACCTATAAGAATGAGAAGGATGTCTGCGCGCAGCTTGGCGAGAATATGGCGTCCATGGGAAGCTACATTGCGCTGGCGTTTGTGGCGGCGCAATTTATCAGCTACTTTAACTACACAAAGCTCGGATCCGTGCTGGCGTTAAAGGGCGCGGAATTCCTGGGGAACGCGGGAGTGGGCGGGCCGGTGCTGATGATCTGCTTTATCCTGTTTTCGGCGCTTATCAATCTGCTGATGGGCTCCGCATCCGCCAAGTGGACGATCCTGGCGCCGGTCTTCGTGCCGATGTTCATGCTCCTCGGCTACTCGCCGGAGCTGACCCAGGTGGCGTACCGCATCGGTGATTCGTGCACCAATCTGATCACGCCGCTCATGACGTATTTTGCGATGGTCGTGGTGTTTGCGAAGAAATACGACGAGGATTCCGGCATCGGCACACTGATCTCCACCATGCTGCCCTACAGCATCTTCTTCCTGATCGGCTGGTCGGCGCTTCTGGTGGTGTGGATGCTTCTTAAGCTGCCGCTCGGACCGGGCGCGGCGCTGATGATGTAAGCGGCAGCTGCGAAGCTGCCAAACGGTTGCTGTAAGCGTATATTTTCGGGCCCGCGGGACACACTAGATTTCGTACAAAGGAAGTACAAATCAGAAACAGGTGAGTCCATGGGTAAGCCGGAAAAGAAACTGAAGAAATTATTACTCATTCTGGGAATTACAGGTGCGGTCTACGGAAGCTTCCGCTTTCTTCTGCCCCCTGTGGTTCCCTTTTTGATAGCGTGGGGGCTCGCGGGGGCGCTGCGCCCGTCGGCGGATTGGCTGTCGCGTCATCTATGCGTGAGGATTGGCGGCAGGGAGCGCCGTGTGCCCGCGGGCGTGGCAGGCATGGCAGAGCTCCTTCTCTTTGCGGCGGCTCTCCTTTTGGGGATTTATCTCGGCGGCATCAGGCTCCTCATGGAGACAAGACTTCTTTTTAACCGGCTCCCGGAATGGATCGACCTGCTCGACCGGTGGCTGACCGGAGTGTGCCACGATCTTGAGAAAGTTCTTTGCCTGAAGGCAAATGTTCTGGTGGTTCTGATGCGCGAGATGCTTCGCGGGCTGTTTGCCGCAATGCAGCGCGCCGCCATGCCGTTTCTGATGACAAATTCCGTGTCTGTGTTTAAGTGTGGCGTGGAGTGCTCCGTCTTTTTTGTACTTGTGTTTATTTCCGTGGGTCTGTGGCTTAATGAGGACGGAAGCTGGCGGGAACGCTGCCGGGAATCGACCTTCAGCCGCGAGTTTAGATTGATCGGGCGGCGCCTTAGGATTGTGGCGAATGCGTACTTAAAGACACAGGGAATCATTATGCTCCTGACCGCCCTCATCTGCACGCTGGGCTTCTGGCTGCTTAAAAATCCGTACAGTATCATGATAGGGATCGGAATCGGGCTTCTGGACGCGCTCCCGGTGTTTGGCACCGGGACTGTGCTGATCCCCTGGGCGGCGCTCCTCGTTTTTCGGAAAAAGATCGGCAGGGCGGCGGCAGTTTTTGGCATTTATCTGATCTGCTATTTTCTGCGCGAGTTTCTCGAGGCGAAGCTGATGGGGGACCGGGTGGGGCTTTCCGCGCTGGAAACGCTGATGGCAATTTATGTGGGATTGAAGCTTTTTGGTATTCCCGGGCTGTTTCTGGGGCCGATCGGGCTGATTCTGATTGAAGATCTCGTAAAAATGTTGTATACTGAAAAAGATGATGAGGAGGGGACGGCTATGACATTTACTTACCCGGCGGTATTTACGCCGCGTGGAGACGGAAAGGGGTATCATGTGGAGTTCCCGGATCTGGAATGCTGCGTGGCGGATGGTCCGGATCTGGAGGATGCCATTGAGGAGGCGCGCGAGGCGGCGTACAACTGGCTCTGTCTGGAGCTTGAGGAGGGCGGAGAATTTCCGGCCCAGACCCACGCGGAGGATATGGAGCTTCCTGAGGGCAGCTTCATCCGTCAGATCATGGTGAGGATTAAGCTCCTGCCGGATAACGACTGAACTGTTACCAAAAGCGGAATCCCGGATCAATACGAACTTGACATTTTCGGGGAGTACTGCCAAAATATAGGTAATATTCGTTTAGAAGAATCAGGAGGAATAAAAGTGAAGAAATATACGGTAAAGCCCCAGGGGGTATGTGCGGCGTCGCTCTCGTTTGAGCTGGATGGAAATGTGGTTCACAATGTTCAGTTTGTGAATGGCTGCAACGGCAATTTAAAAGCGATCGGAAAGCTCGTCGAGGGCATGACGGTCGAGCGGATCGAGTCTGTATTGCGCGGCAACACCTGTGGTTTTCGCGACACGTCCTGCGCCGACCAGCTTGCGAGAGCGCTGCGGGAGTGCTATGATGAGAGCAGAGGCGGAGAATAAAGACGGGAGTGTCTGTATGCGCATTGAAGAGGTTTTGGATCAGATCATAGAACTTTGCAGGAAGCATTCGGCATCCAGGGTGATTCTGTTTGGCTCACGGGCAAAGGGAACCGCCGGGGAGCGGAGCGATATTGATATTGCGGTCTCGGGAGCGGTGGATTTTGACGGACTGGCAGAGGAAATCGGTCGTCTGCCGACCTTGTATACGATCGATCTGGTGAATCTGCAGGAATGCGGGAGTGATTTGTTATTGGAGGATATCCGGCAATATGGAAGAAAAATTTATGAAAAGGTTTGAATCATTTAAGCGGTCGCTCGATTCGCTTGCAGAGGCGCGGGAAAGAGACTTGTCGGATTCGTTTGTCTTAAGCGGGACAAGCGCGAAATTTTCTATCACCTTTGATCTTGCCTGGAAGGTTATGAAGGATATTCTGGTACAGCACTATGCGATCATCGGATTTGTGTCGGGGTCACCCCGGGAGGTGCTTAAGGAATCCTACAGGGCGCAGTTGATCTCGGATGACCGGTGGTTGGAGATGTTAAAGGTGAGGAACCAGCTTGCGCATGATTATGACGGGCTGATCGTCAGGAAATACTGCGGCGCGATCGTGGAGGAGTATGTTGATCTCTTCTTTGATTTCAGGGCCGTGGTGGAGCGGCTGGCCGCGGAGAAAAATAAAGAGGAATAAAAAGGAGCAGAAGCTATGGCGAAGGATAAGAAGTTGGTAGAGGCGATCACCGCGATGGATGTGGATTTTGCCCAGTGGTACACGGATGTGGTGAAGAAGGCGGAGCTGTGCGATTACGCCAGCGTCAAGGGCTGCATGGTGATCAAGCCCGCGGGGTATGCGATCTGGGAGAATATCCAGCACGAGCTGGACCGGCGTTTTAAGGAGACCGGCGTACAGAATGTATACATGCCGCTGTTCATCCCGGAGAGCCTCCTGGAGAAGGAGAAGGATCATGTAGAGGGGTTTGCGCCGGAGGTGGCGTGGGTGACGCACGGCGGCCTGGAGGAGCTTCAGGAACGCATGTGCGTGCGCCCGACCTCCGAGACGCTGTTCTGTGACTTTTACGCGAAGGACATTCATTCGTACCGCGATCTGCCGAAGGTATACAACCAGTGGTGTTCCGTTGTGCGCTGGGAGAAGACGACGCGCCCGTTTTTGCGCTCCAGAGAGTTCTTGTGGCAGGAGGGGCATACCGCCCACGCCACTGCCGAGGAGGCCGAGGAGCGCACCATCCAGATGTTGAACTTATATGCGGATTTCTGCGAGGAGGTTCTGGCGATTCCCGTTGTGCGGGGGCAGAAGACCGACAAGGAGAAATTCGCGGGCGCGGAGGCGACCTACACCATCGAGGCGCTGATGCACGACGGCAAGGCGCTGCAGTCCGGCACAAGCCACAACTTCGGCGATGGCTTTGCAAAAGCATTCGGCATCCAGTATGCGGCGAAGGATAATTCCTTACAGTATGTGCACCAGACCTCCTGGGGCATGACGACCCGCATGATCGGCGCGATCATCATGGTGCACGGCGACGACAACGGGCTGGTGCTACCGCCGAGGATTGCGCCGACCCAGGTCGTGATCGTCCCGATCCAGCAGCAGAAGGAGGGCGTGTTAGACAAGGCGTATGCGATCAGAGACGCATTGTCCGGTTATAAGGTAAAGGTCGATGATTCCGACAAGAGCCCGGGCTGGAAGTTTTCCGAGTCGGAGATGCGCGGGATTCCGGTGCGCGTCGAGATCGGGCCGAGAGACATTGAGAACAATGAGGCAGTCCTTGTGCGCCGCGACACCCATGAGAAGACGACAGTTTCCCTGGACGAGATTGAGGCGAAGGTGGGTGAGCTTCTCGATACGGTTCAGCGCGATATGCTGGAGCGGGCGAGGGCGCACCGTGACGCGCATACCTATGTGGCGACGGATTATGATGAGTTTGTAAGGACGATCAATGAGAAGCCGGGCTTCGTGAAGGCCATGTGGTGCGGCGACCGGGCATGTGAGGACAGGATCAAGGAGGATACGGCGGCGACCTCGCGCTGTATGCCGTTTGATCAGGAGCGCCTGTCCGACAGGTGCGTGTGCTGCGGGAAACCGGCGAAGAAGATGGTCTACTGGGGCAGAGCCTATTAAGAGAGGGGTAACTGTGAGGGCACTGAACAGTTACAGAGAGGGTTTGAGATCATGCGGATTCAGATTCCCGGCAAGGTGGAGGAGATCATCGGAAAACTGAGCGAGGCGGGTTATGAGGCGTATGCGGTGGGCGGCTGCGTCCGTGACACGCTTCTTGGCCGCCAGCCGGAGGACTGGGATATCACCACCTCCGCCCGGCCGGAAGCGGTCAAGGCGCTGTTTCGCAGGACGATCGACACGGGAATCCAGCACGGGACAGTCACGGTTATGATGGGTAGAACCGGATTTGAGGTAACTACCTACCGGGTTGATGGGGAATATGAGGACGGACGCCATCCGAAGCAGGTGGAATTTACCTCCGATCTGCTGGAGGATTTGCGGCGGCGTGATTTCACCATCAACGCCATGGCGTACAGCCATGAGACCGGGATCGTGGATGCGTTTGACGGCATGGAGGATTTAAAGCGCGGCGTGATCCGCTGCGTGGGTGATCCGCTGGAGCGCTTTGAGGAGGACGCCCTGCGGATTCTGCGGGCGATCCGTTTTTCGGCGCAGCTCGATTTTTCTGTGGAAGATAAGACGATGCAGGCAGTCTCACAGATCGCCCCCAACCTGGCGAAGGTGAGTAAGGAGCGGGTGCAGGCGGAGCTGACGAAGCTTCTTACCTCCGACCACCCGGAAAAGATCCGCGAGGTCTATGAGACGGGGATCGGCGCTTACGTCTCCCCGGCGTTTTCCGCTCTGCCGTGGCAGCGGGCAGAGATTCCGGCATCGCTTCCGCCGGTGAAATATGTGCGGTGGGCGGCATTCTTAAGGTGCGCTGACGCGCCGACTGCCGTGCGTGTGTTGAAGGAGTTAAAGTTTGACAATGACACCATTGGAAAGGTAAAGACACTGGTGAGCTTGTCGGGAGTATTCATGCCTGCTGACGCGGAGACGGTGCGCCGCGCCATGAGCGGGATGGAGCCGGAGGTCTGGGACGTGCTGATGGAGCTTAATGGGTACGGGGACGATATCCGCGCCCTGACAGAAGAGATCCGCGCCCGGGGGGACTGCCTGTCGTTAAAGGAGCTGGCGGTGAAGGGTCGGGATCTGATCGCTGAGGGCGTGAAGCCGGGAAGGGATCTGGGCGATATCTTAAACCGGATGTTGGATCATGTGCTGGCGCATCCTGAGGATAACCGGAGAGAAATCCTTCTCTCGCACATGGAAGAATGGGTGCGCGAACAGGCGTAGGCAACGCATATTTGCCAAAATCCGCTCATACTCTGAAAGTAGCTGGTAGGCGAAAGAGTGGAGGGGTGGGTGTGAACGACTGTTATCTGGAAGTTTTGCAGCAGTATGAGGGCGAGACCCTGGAAGTGCGGCGGGGCAGAGGAGCGTGGATCTGCGAGCGAAACGACGGCCTCAAGCTGCTCAAGGAGTACCGAGGGACTCTGCGCCGTCTGGAGTTTGAGGAAGCAGTCCTCCATGAGCTGCGGGATCAGGGGATTCGGGCGGTGGATCAGTATGTCCGCAACCGGGACGGGGAGCTGATTACCGCCGCGCCGGACGGGACAAAATATATATTGAAGGACTGGTTCCCTGACCGGGAATGCAATTTAAAGGACGGGCGGGAGATCCTGACCTGTACTGGAAGGATCGCGGGGCTTCACCGGGCGCTCAGGCAGATTGCCTGGAAGGAGGACTGGAATTTAGGTTCCATCGTGCCGCCGGGGATTGCCGAGGAGATGAGGCGTCACAGCCGGGAGATGAAGCGGGTGAGGAATTTCATCAGCGGCAAACGTAAGAAAAGTGAATTTGAACTGTGCGTCATGCAGCATTTTGAAGAGTTTTATGAGCAGGCGCTCCGGGCACAGGATGAGCTGGAACTACTTTGGAGAAAGCAAGGTCAGGACCGGCTTTTTTTGTGTCATGGGGATTTGGACCAGCACCATGTGCTGGTGGGAAGCGGAGATGTGGCATTTATCGAATTCAATCAGATGCACCGCGGCTGCCAGATAGCGGATCTGTACCGGTTTATGCGTAAGGTGATGGAGAAGCACGGCTGGAATGAGCGCCTGGGGCTTGCCATGATAGAGAGCTACGATCATGTGCTGCCCGTCGACCGGGAGGACCGGGAATGCCTGTATTATCTGTTTTTATATCCCGAGAAATACTGGAAGCAGCTCAATTATTACTATAATGCCAACAAGGCGTGGATTCCGCCGAAGAATGTGGAGAAGCTTAAGGCGATAGAGGAGCAGCAGGAGGGCAGGAACAGGTTTTTATCAAATATAAGGTAAAGATTCGGTAAAAATCCCGCATAGTTCTTCTTCCTTTTTCAGGAAGCTTGTATTATAATGAATACATAAGAGTATCCGCGCGGGGGTATGGGGCGCGGGAAAATTACAGGAGGGTGTATTTTTATGAAGGATTACATGAAGATTTACCGGGAGTGGCTTTCCAATCCCTATTTTGACGAGGCGACAAGAGCGGAGCTTAAGGCGATCGAGGGCGACGAGAATGAGATCAAAGAGCGCTTTTACATGGACCTGGAATTCGGCACCGCAGGGCTTCGCGGCATTATCGGGGCAGGCATTAACCGCATGAATATCTATGTTGTGCGCCGCGCGACACAAGGCCTGGCAAACTATATCATCAAGCAGGGCGGCGCGGACAGGGGCGTTGCGATCGCTTACGATTCGCGCCGGATGTCGCCGGAGTTCGCGGATGAGGCGGCACGCACGCTTGCGGCCAACGGCATCAAGGCGTATAAATTTGAGTCTCTGCGCCCGACTCCGGAGCTGTCCTTCGCGGTGAGGGAGCTTGGCTGTATCGCGGGTATCAATGTGACCGCAAGCCACAATCCACCGGAGTACAACGGTTACAAGGTATACTGGGAGGACGGCGCGCAGTTTACCCCTCCGCATGATAAGGGCGTGACCGAGGAGGTTCTTTCGATTGAGGATCTGTCCACTGTAAAGACCATGAGCGCCGCGGACGCGAAGGTATCGGGTCTGTATGTGGTGATCGGAAAAGAGATTGACGACAAGTACATCGCGCATGTAAAGGAGCAGGTGGTAAACCGGGACGCGATCGAGAAGATGCAGGATCAGATCAGGATTGTCTACACCCCGCTCCACGGCACGGGCAATATCCCGGTTCGCAGAGTTTTAAAGGAGATCGGATTTGAGCATGTATATGTAGTGCCGGAGCAGGAGCTTCCCGACGGTGATTTCCCGACCGTGAGCTACCCGAACCCGGAGGCGGAGGAGGCGTTTGCCCTGGGCCTTAAGCTGGCAAAGGAGATTGACGCCGATCTGGTGCTTGCCACCGACCCGGACGCCGACCGTCTCGGTGTGTATGTGAAGGACATAAAGTCCGGCGGGTATATTTCCCTGACCGGAAATATGTCCGGCTCCCTGCTGTGCGAGTACGTCTTAAGCCAGAAAGCGGCGCAGAATGCGATCCCGGCAGACGGAGAGGTCGTAAAATCCATCGTGAGCACCAATCTGATCGATGCGGTGGCGTCGGCTTATCACTGTAAGCTGGTTGAGTGCCTGACCGGATTCAAGTGGATCGGCCAGCAGATCCTGAAAGAGGAGAGAACCGGAAAAGGCCATTATATGTTCGGCATGGAGGAGAGCTACGGCTGCCTGATCGGTACATACGCCCGCGATAAGGACGCGGTCTCCGCGACAGTCGCGCTGTGCGAGGCGGCCGCCTATTATAAGATGAAGGGCATGACGCTGTGGGATGCGATGCTTGCCATGTATGAGAAGTACGGCTTCTACAAGGATGCCGTGAAGTCCATCGGCTTATCCGGCATCGAGGGCCTTAAAAAGATCCAGTCCATCATGGAGTATTTCCGCACCAACACTCCGGAGCGCTTCGGAGAGTACAGGGTTCTCTCCGCGAGGGATTACAAGCTGGATACGGTGAAGGATATGGCTACCGGGGAGGTGGCGCCGACCGGTCTCCCGTCCTCCAATGTGCTGTACTATGACATGAATGACAACGCGTGGCTGTGTATCCGCCCGTCCGGAACCGAGCCGAAGATCAAGTTCTACTACGGCGTCAAGGGCGTTTCCCTTGAGGATGCGGATGCAAAGTCCGCGGCGTTAGGCGAAGCGCTTATGAAGACAGTAAATGAGCTGATGTGAGTTCGGAAAGCAAACAAGTCGCTGCCGCCCGTTTGACGGGTGGCAGCGACTTGTTTTTGGCAGCGACTTATTTTTGATTTTGCCGCTTGACATTTTTCTGCGGATTCGTTATAATCGAAGAAAGAAAGAGAAAGAAAGAACGAGAAAGAAAACGAATCAAAAAGAAAACAAATCAAAAAGAAAGGAGAGACCGGCATGGCACTGTACGAAAATCTGGATGTGGAGTTCAAGGAAATTTATGTACCGGAGATTAAGAAAGAAGTTATTGCGTTCGCGAACACAGAGGGCGGCACGGTCTATATCGGGATTCGGGCGGACGGGAGCATCGTCGGTGTGGAGGATGCCGATAAAGTGATGCTGCAGGCGGCAGATGCGATTAGGGACGCGATCAGACCGGATATCATGCCGTTTGTGCAGATAAGAGCAATAGAGCGGGAGGGGAAGACAGTGGTGGAGATCAGCGTACAGACCGGAACCGGAAGACCGTATTATCTGCAGGAAAAAGGATTAAAGCCCTCCGGCGTATATGTGAGAAGGGGGAGTTCTTCCCAGCCGCTCAGCGACGAGGGAATCCGGGCGATGATCGTGCAGAGCAGCGGGAGATCCTATGAGGAGGAGCGGAGCATCAACCAGGATCTGACCTTTACCGTGCTCCAAAATGAGATGAGCGCGCGGGCGCTTAAGCTCGGAGAGGCACAGATGCGCACGCTTCATATGATCGGGGAAGACGGACTCTACACAAATCTTGCGCTTCTCCTGTCCGACCAGTGTAAGCATACCATTAAGGTCGCTCTCTTCCAGGGGAAAGACAATGAGATTTTCCGGGACAGGAAGGAGTTTGGGGGATCGCTGCTCAAGCAGCTTGAGGAGGTCTATCACTTCATCGACTTAAATAACCGGACGCAGGCGACCTTTTCCGGGCTGAACCGGATCGACACGCGGGATTATCCTGAGGAGGCGATAAGGGAGGCTCTGTTAAACAGTATCGTGCACCGGGATTACTCGGTTGGCGGAAGCAGCATTGTCAATGTCTATGAGGATCGGATCGAGTTCGTATCCCTCGGCGGCCTCGTTCCGGGGCTGGCAAAGGAGGCGATCTTCCTCGGCGTCTCCCGGTCGAGGAACCCAAATCTGGCGACAGTTCTCTATCGGATGAAGCTGATCGAGAGCTATGGCACCGGAATCGGGAGGATACGGAGACTGTACAGCAGGGAGATGCGGGAGCCGGTCTTCGAGACGGCGGAGGGTGTCTTCAGGACGACGCTCCCGAACCGGAACGAGCACCCGGCGGGCGCAAAGGAAGTCCCGAATGAGAGGCTGTATTACGCTGATATGCTGCGGGAGGAGCAGGCCCCGTACGGCGTCGATGCGGCGCCGCAGTGGCGGACGCGGCAGGATGAGGAGAACCTGATCCTGGAGTATGCCCGGGACAATGGATTCATCACCCGGAAAGATGTGGAAGAACTCCTGGAGATAAAAACGACAAAGGCCTTCCTGCTGTTAAAGAATCTGTGTGAGGACGGACGGCTGAGCGCGGAAGGGAGCGGGCGGATGAGCCGCTATCTTCCCGTGAAACAGTGACGGCGGAGCGACCCCGGTCTATTTGTGTGCTTCTATGGCGGCGCGTAGCTCCTTCAGCGCACCGGCAAAGCGGGTGGAGGAGGCGCTGGGGTTCCGCCGGAGGATCGCGGGGCGGCGGGCAGAGAGATGGCGGCTCAACTGCGCTCTGGTTTCCGAGAGATGCTCGTTTATCGCGGTGATGCGCGCCTCCTTTAATGCCTGGACATTCTGGGCGGTCTCCGCCTTCAACAGGGCAAGCTGCACCTGCATTTCATCCAGCTCCGCGCGCAGCCTGGTGATGGTCTTAAGCGCCTGCGCGAGGTCGAGCGCCTCTCTGGTGGAGTGGATCACGTCATACACGAAAAGGACGGTGGTAATGACGAGGAACGCACTTTCTGTCATGGACGACAGACCAAGCACCATCCGCTCGATCGGACGGTGGATCACGTGCGTCATAAAAATGGTCAGAAATCCCCATGCAATGGAGGAACTCAGGCAGATATACCCGTGGAGGTTGAAGCGTTTGTCGCTGTAATCCCAATAGCGCACCTTAAAGAGCAGCTCCATCACATAGCCCGTCACATACTCGAGGATGGTTGCCGCGACCACGCCCGAAAGGAACACCAGGATCAGATTATCCTGCACGGGCAGGGAGACCCACAGCATCATGACCGCGCCGCTTCCGTAGAGCGGGAGCATGGGCAGCTTTAAGAAGCCGCGGTTGACAGGACGGCGCTGCAATAAGGAGACATAGGCGGATTCAAAGATCCATCCGAAAAAACAATACAAATAAAAAAAGGTAAGCCAGTGATACCACGCGTATGTATACATAGAAAATACCTCGCCCAACAGTCGTATGTGCTTTGGATACAGTATACTATCGCTGGAAGAAATCCGCAAGAAAAAGCAGACTAGAATTTGTCAACAGTAAGTGCAGTCATTCCGGTATACCGCTCAGCGGAGCAGGTAGCAGTTCAGCCTTCGGCAGAACTGCTACGGAATCCAGCCCATTTAAAGTTCGCCTGCGGCGAAGGGCTGGATTCATCTCAGCCACAACGCATTCTTACGGACTTTGCAGCAGGTGCAAAGTCCTACGCTGAACTGTTACCGGAGCAGTTCCCCTATATCAAGAATTCCCCAGCCCTGCTGATTCCTCGGCAGACCCATATCGACAGCGCGTTCCCTGAGCAGAAGCTTCACATCCCGGTTGCTCATCCCCGGCTTTTTTTCCAACAGGAGCGCCAGCGCTCCCGACACGAGGGGCGTTGCCATGCTGGTGCCGCTTTTGCAGGTGTATTTTCCCCTGTGGTTGGAGCAGCTTATGATGGACGCGCCGGGCGCGACAATGTCCGGCTTGCAGATGCAGGAGCCGGTCGGTCCCCTGCCGGAATAGTCGATCATCCGGCTCCCCATCACATTGACCTCCTTGTAGTCATCGGAGCAGCCGACGGTGATGACCTTGCGACTGATGCCCGGAGTAGTGATGGTGCCGTCCTTCGGCCCCATATTTCCGGCGGCGACTACGACGACAAGCCCGGCATCCCAGGTTTCGTTCACGCCGCGGACCAGGGCGGAATTCTCCCCCATATTTTTGCGGGAGAAGGAGCCGACGGAGATATTGACAATGCGGATATTGTACGCGGACTGCTGCTCGCGGACCCAGCGCAGACCGGAGAGCACATCGGAAGCATAACCATTGCCCTGCTTGTCGAGGACTTTTACGGGAATCAGATGGCAGCCCGGCGCGATGCCGCAGTACCGTCCGTTCCCGGCAATGCCGCTTCCGCCGATGATGCCGCACACATGGGTGCCATGGCCGTTATCGTCATAGGGCTCCGGGTGGCGTTTCACCATATCGCGGAAGGCAGCGATTCTATCACTCAGATCTTCATGGGGAAAACAGCCGGTGTCAAGCACAGCGACCCCGATCCCCCTGCCGGTGAGGCCGTGGGTATTATTCCCATGAATCTCGGTTCTTGCACGATTCACAGCGTATCCTTTTCTCTGTGTTTTACTAATAAGGTATTCTGAAAAGCAGGGCAGATTGACGGGGGGAATCTTAATAATTTCTTCAGAATCTATTTAAACAATCTACACACTTTTTCCGGGAAGGTGTGCTATACTAAAACCATCAAAGAGATACAATTACTGAACTCCTTAATCCTTTTTTGAAACCGGATTCCTAAAAGAATGATCCCTGTGTCCCCCATCACGGCACAGGGCTTTTTCTTCGCTTCTTGACAGCGCGCGGCGCCTGTGTTATAGTAATCATGCAATTCACGGGCTGTTCAGCCCGATATCCGGCATATCGCCAGAATCCCGGATGCGTATATTGCAGACAGATGGTAACAGTTTGGCCGCATACCTGAACTGTTACGAAAGATGGTCATGAAGTCAGCAGCATGGTCAAAAAATAAGTTGACATTTTGGAAAAATTATACTATGATAAAAAGGAATAAGAACATCTGTTCGTTTGGAGGACGCTATGAATAAGGAAGAGAAGTTAAAAGCATTAGATAATGCCATCACCCAGATTGAGAAATCATATGGGAAGGGCTCCATCATGAAGCTGGGAGATTCCGGCGCAAATATGAACATTGAGACGGTGCCGACCGGCTCCATCAGCCTGGACATCGCGCTGGGGCTGGGCGGCGTGCCTAAGGGGCGTGTGATCGAGATTTACGGGCCGGAGTCCAGCGGTAAGACTACGGTGGCGCTCCACATGGTATCGGAGGTGCAGAAGCGGGGCGGTATCGCGGGATTTATCGATGCGGAGCATGCGCTCGACCCGGTCTATGCGAAGAATATCGGCGTGGACATTGACAACCTCTATATTTCCCAGCCGGACAACGGCGAGCAGGCGCTCGAGATCGCTGAGATGATGGTGCGCTCCGGCGCGGTGGATATCGTGATCGTCGATTCCGTGGCGGCGCTGGTGCCGAAGGCGGAGATCGACGGCGAGATGGGGGACACCCATGTTGGTCTGCAGGCGCGCCTGATGTCCCAGGCGCTGCGGAAGCTGACCGCCATTATCAGCAAGTCCAACTGCTGCGTGATCTTTATCAACCAGCTCCGCGAGAAGGTCGGCGTGTCGTACGGGAGCTCGGAGACTACCACCGGCGGCCGGGCGTTAAAGTTCTACGCATCGGTGCGCCTCGATGTGCGCAGATTGGAGTCGATCAAGCAGGGCGGCGAGGTGATCGGAAACCACGTCCGCGTGAGAATTGTGAAAAACAAGATTGCTCCGCCATTTAAGGAGGCGGAGTTTGACATCATGTTCGGAAAGGGAATCTCCACAGAGGGGGATATCCTCGATCTGGGTGTGAAGTGCGGCGTTGTAGATAAGAGCGGCGCGTGGTATGCGTACGGTGACGCGAAGATCGGACAGGGCCGCGAGAATGCGAAGATCTATCTGAAAGAGCACCCGGAGGCATGCGCCGAGATCGAGCGGAAGGTGCGGGAAAGCTATGGCCTGCAGGGCGGCGCGCCCGGCTCCGAGCCGGCCTCTGCCGGGGCTTTAGCAAAGGACGCTTCAGAAGGCACGCAGGAATAGGAGAGTTCGGGAGCACAGCGTGTCACGCGGGCTGTCTTTCCGGAACCTGGCGGCTGGGAGTAGCGGGCACGAGGTGAGCCGCATGGCTGAACTGTTACCAGTTTGTTCACAACATTCACAGTTATACTTGACATAATGTGTAAAACAGTTTAAAATTGTAGTATTGTATACTTGTACAATGAAAATGAAATAAGGAGGTGCTCCTGTGTCAACGATAATAGCAGTTGTGATAACACTGTGTGTTGTGGCGCCTATTACCTGGGGAATTGCGACAACCTATCGGAAGAAAACTTACGAGAGTAAGATTGGATCCGCAGAGGAAAAAGCCAGGGAAATAATAGATGAAGCGTTAAAGACGGCAGAGACAAAGAAGCGAGAAGCTCTCCTGGAGGCGAAGGAAGAGTCTTTAAAGACTAAGAATGAGCTGGATAAAGAGACGAAAGAAAGAAGAGCTGAACTTCAGCGCTATGAGCGGCGCGTATTGAGTAAGGAAGAGAATTTAGACAAGAAAGCAGAAAGCATGGAAAAGCGGGAAGCTGCGATTGCATCCCGGGAGGAAGCCCTGAACAGGAAGAATGCCGAGGCAGAGGCATTGCGTGAGAAAGGGATACAGGAATTGGAGCGAATCTCCGGTTTAACCTCCGAACAGGCAAAAGAGTATCTGTTAAGATCAGTTGAGGCGGATGTCAAGCATGACACTGCCAAGATGATCAAGGAACTGGAAAGCAAGGCAAAAGAAGAAGCGGATAAGAAGGCGAGAGATTATGTGGTTACCGCCATCCAGAGATGTGCGGCGGATCATGTGGCTGAGACCACGGTATCGGTGGTACAGCTTCCCAGCGATGAGATGAAAGGTCGTATTATCGGGCGGGAGGGACGCAATATCCGCACTCTGGAGACCCTGACCGGCGTTGAACTCATTATTGACGATACCCCGGAGGCAGTGGTGCTGTCGGGGTTTGACCCGATCCGGCGTGAGGTTGCGAGGATCGCTCTGGAACGCCTGATCGTGGATGGGCGTATCCATCCGGCCAGAATTGAGGAGACGGTGGAGAAAGCGCAGAGAGAAGTGGAAGCAAATATGCGCGAGGAAGGCGAGGCTGCGATCCTGGAGGTCGGCATCCACGGCATTCACCCGGAGCTTGTGAAACTTCTCGGCAGGATGAAATTCAGAACCAGCTACGGGCAGAACGCCTTGAAGCATTCCATCGAGGTGGCTCATCTTGCGGGTCTTCTGGCAGCAGAGGTTGGCGCGGATGTCCGCATGGCGAAACGCGCCGGCTTGTTACATGATATCGGGAAATCCATCGACCATGAGATGGAGGGTTCCCATGTCCAGATCGGTTCGGATCTTTGCAGAAAATACAAGGAGTCCGCAACCGTTATCAATGCGGTGGAGTCCCATCACGGCGATGTCGAGCCGCAGGGTCTTATTCCGTGCCTCGTTCAGGCCGCAGACACGATTTCCGCGGCAAGGCCCGGTGCGAGACGTGAGACTTTGGAGGCATACACGAACCGCTTAAAGCAGCTTGAGGAGATTACAAATGCCTTTAAGGGAGTGGACAAATCTTTTGCAATCCAGGCAGGCCGTGAGGTCAGAATCATGGTGATCCCGGATCAGGTGAGCGATGATGACATGGTGCTTCTGGCAAGAGAGATATCCAAGCGTATTGAGGATGAGCTGGAATATCCGGGACAGATCAAGGTCAATGTGATCCGGGAATCCCGCGTGACCGATTTTGCGAAATAAGTTCGGAGACAGTACCAAAGTTATGTTAAGAGAAAGGGAAATCCTGCAGGTTGTATCTGCGATTTCCCTTTTTCTTAATTTTTCATAAGAAAGTTTACAAATTAAGGAAGTCTATTGACAGTCATGGAACAATGTACTAGAGTGAAGAAAATGACTTTTATATATGGTGATGTCTGCGTTGGAAGACATGACTGTTTAGACAGATAAAAGGCCTGAGGGATAGATTGGAGGAATACTTGTGAAGTTTAATAAAAGAATGATGGTGCTTGCGACGGCGGCAGCGCTGCTTGCAGCTCTCGCGGCAACTCCGGCGATGGGCGCGACCAGAAAGAAGATCAGTTCTATCAGTGTATCTGTGAAATCAGAGATTGAGCCGGAGACGGATTATGGCGATGAGACGATCGACGTGACCACAAAGGGCGGCAAATATCATTATGATACTTATGAGATTGAAAATGAAGGCTCCGGGTGGTTAGAGGATGATATACCGCAAATCAGCATTTACCTTCGGGCGGAGGAGGGATATTATTTTTCCCTGACAACTGCGAGTGCGGTGAAGCTCTCCGGCGCTACCTATGTGAAAGCGGTGAAGCAGGATTTATCTGAGACGTTGAAGCTGACGGTGAAGTTGCCTTCCCTCGCGGAGCAGGTAGCGGACCAGGGGGACGTGGATCTGGGAGACAACGGCTATGCCACATGGGAGGCTGTGCGCGGTGCGGGAAGCTATGAGCTGCGCGTGTATCGCAACGGATCCGCGATGGGGGTGACGCTCTTTACTACACCGAATAACTATTATAACCTGAAAGACGTTATTACCCGTGAAGGGGATTACTATGTAAAGGTTCGCCCTGTAAACAAGATAAACCAGAACAACAAAGGCGAGTGGGGCATATCCCCTTCGGTTTACATCAATGCGGAGCAGGCCGAGCGCATTCGTACCGGCCAGGCAGGCGGTATACCGGTGCAGGGAACCTGGAAACAGACTGACAACCGCTGGTGGTATCAGCACGATGATGGAAGCTATACGAAGAATAACTGGGAAGAGATCAAGGGTCAGTGGTATTTCTTCGATGCGGACGGCTATATGAAAACCGGCTGGATTGAGTGGGAGGGCAAAAAGTATTATTGCGCGGAATCCGGAGAGATGCTGCGCAACACCACCACTCCGGACGGCTTTATCGTGGGTGATGACGGCTCGCCCAAGACGGACTAGCATCTACACATTTTTCCTATAGGTATCTAAGAAGCAGGCGCGTTGATGTTCTGCTCATGTGCCCCGCCAGGGATGGCGGGGTCTTTCATTTGCCAGACCCGGTAATATTCTTTCGTCTCCTGATTCTTTATGGTTTCCGAGCGGTTGAGTCTTAAGAAACGGACTAATTCATAGCAGTCAATCCAGATTTCATTATTCCCCTCTTTCTGTGATTCATCGAAGATGAGCTGCAGCCCGAAGTGCAGGTGCGGGTCGTCGATATTGTTTGTGTTTTCGGTGCGGCTGTATCCGGTTCGCCCGAGATAGCCGATGACGTCGCCTGCCTGTACGATGCTCCCCTCCTTGAGCGTCTTGTGGTAGGGATAGTTTTTCCGCAGATGGGCATAGTAGTAATATCGCTTTTTGTCGAAGCTGCGGATGCCCAGCCGCCAGCCCCCGTACTGATTCCAGCCGATGGCTTCCACATAGCCGGACTCCACGGCGATGACGGGAGTGCCGACCTGACCCATCATGTCATGGCCCAAGTGCTGGCGTTTGAAGCCGTAGCTGCGCGCTGTGCCGAAATCATCAAAATCGTTGTAGGGATAATTCTTCGCGATCGGGGAGAAGGCTTTCAGCCCATATTTGGTGACCCATGCCGGCTGCCCGGTCGTCTCATCGGGAATCTGGATTTCATAGACCCCCACCATGCCGCCCAGGACGGCCGTGTAGGCTTCCAGATAATAACTGTAGTATTTCATGTCGCAGGTCAGGGTGGCCATGTCCGCGCCGTCTTTAAGCTTCTGCACCAGTGCGTCCATGTCCTTTGCCCTGTAACGCGAAAAATCACCGCCGTAGCGTGCTCCAAGATATGCCAGAAGCTCGATCCAGTTGTAATGCCGGTCGGTCGTGTAGCTGTCCACGTCATAGCGGAGCGCCTGGCGCAGCGCTTCGTTTGTCACGTCAAAATCGACCCATTTGATGTACTTTTTCGCGTTTGACGGGCTGGCTGCTGTCTCGGCGCCGGGCGGATTCCGCAGGACCGAGGGGCAGATGAGGGCAAACAGAAGAAAGCCGAGCACTGCCACCTCCGCTCCAATCAGAAAAAGGACGCCGCGCGAGACAGAGGCGGCGTCCTTTAATACTTTCTTTAATCTCATCAGACAAACCTCCCATAGCATGAGATAAGGTTACTATCAGTGTATGGGCGCTGCCGCGTAAGTATGACGTCTGCTTGCTGAGTTTCCTGATCGCCCCGCGCGCCGAACAAAAGCAAAAAACTTTAGCATTGAACAGTTACAACTTTTCATTTATATAAAAGTATAGTATACTGTGAGTACCAAAATCAAAAGAAAAGCGACCGGGGGGAGGAATATAATGCGGGATCTTACATATCTGAAGCTTCTGGCAAGGGAATATCCCAGCGTGAAGGCGGCGTCCAGCGAGATCATCAATCTGATGGCGATCTGCGGGCTGCCGAAGGGAACGGAATATTTTTTCAGTGATCT
>SFNH01000125.1 GCA_004554205.1 Clostridium sp. | reverse complement strand
ACAAAAAAACGGCGTGCTCGCCGTGTATCCGTATGGCTCCGACACCGCCGCCATCGTAACCGATATCCGCCTGTCCTCCCTGCGCGAATACGACCAAGCTTTTCAACCTTAATGATATCGCCTTCTGCTACTTTGTACTGCTTACCACCTGTTGCAATAATCGCGTACATATGGCACCTCCTATTATCATTACTCGCCAACTGCGGTGCCCGGACTTGTCCGGAACTTTGAAACCTCATTGTGCGGCATACTAAAAAACAATACCATATCCCCCTTAAAATGTCAAGTAAAAAATTTGTTCGGTCGCCGGCCACAGTATTCTCTTTTGTTCGGTCGCCGGATTGTTACTTATAATATTTTCCGAATCCAGCCCTCCGGTGCGTCTATCTTGCCCATCTGGATTCCTGTCAGCGTGTCGTAAAGTTTTTTTGTCACCGGCCCCATCTCGGTCATGCCACTCGGGAAACAGATCTCTCTTCCGTGATCCACGATCTTCCCGACCGGGGAGATCACCGCCGCGGTGCCGCAAAGCCCGCACTCGGCAAAATCGGACAGCTCGGACAGTCTGACCGGTCTCTGGGTCGTCTTAAGCCCCAGATAATGCTCCGCCACATAGACAAGCGAGCGTCTTGTAATGGACGGAAGGATTGAGTCGGACTTGGGCGTCACGATCTCCCCGTCCTTCGTCACAAAGAGAAAGTTTGCGCCGCCGGTCTCCTCGATAAAAGTCCTGGTCGCCGGATCAAGAAACACATTCTCATCATAGCCTGCCGCATGCGCGGTCACGGATGCGTGAAGGCTCATGGCATAGTTTAAGCCCGCCTTCACATGGCCGGTTCCGCGGGGCGCGGCACGGTCAAAGTCGCTGACGCACAGAGTGAGAGGCTTTGCTCCGCCCTTAAAATACGGGCCGACCGGAGTCACAAGAATGCGGAATTGATACTCGTCGGACGGCTTCACGCCGATGACCGGGCCGGAGGCAAACATATACGGGCGTATGTAGAGCGTTGCCCCGCTGCCATAAGGCGGCACCCACGCCGCATTTGCCCTTACAGTTTTATCCACCGCCTCCAAAAACCGTTCCTTCGGAAACTGCGGCATCTCAAGCCTTGCGCAGGAATCCATCATGCGCTCCGCGTTTAAGTCCGGGCGGAAGGTAACGATGCTCCCGTCTTCGGTGGTGTAGGCCTTAAGTCCCTCAAAGCACTCCTGGCAGTACTGCAGGATACCCGCGCACTCGTTGATCACCACATTGGGATCGGAGACAAGAGCGCCCTCGTCCCACTTTCCATCCCGGTAATTTGCCACATAGCGCGCATCCGTCTGTCTATAGTTGAATCCGATATTGCCCCAGTCAAGATCTTTCTTTTCCATAACTCTCCTCCGTTCTGTACGTTCACAGTGTTGCGATCAGACACAATTATAGTCCTATTGTACTGCAAAATCAATGGCTGACTGTAAATTTTCTTCTCCGTTTGTAACAGTTCAGCCATACGGCTCGCCTCGGTCGCGGGCGGCGTTTCCGTTTTTGTTCGGTCGCTTACCGCAGCTTTTCCTTATAATCCCGCTCCACCTCGCGCATCTGGTCGCGCTTTGCGATATCGTCGCGCTTGTCGTAGAGTTTCTTGCCCCGCGCCAGCCCGATCTCCACCTTCACCAGGCTTCCCTTAAAATACACCTGAAGCGGCACCAGGGTCAGACCCTTTTCCCGGATTTTCCCCTCCAGCCTCGCAATCTCACTCCGGTGCATCAGAAGCTTCCTTGCGCGCAGCGGATCCTTATTAAAAATATTCCCCTTCTCGTATGGGTTCACATGCATCCCGTACACATACACCTCGCCCCTGTCAATGCGGACAAACGCCTCCTTGATGCTGCACTTCCCCATGCGGATGGACTTTACCTCCGTGCCGAACAGCTCAATCCCGCACTCAAACTTTTCATCTATAAAGTAATCGTGATACGCCTTTTTATTGTTGGCGATCAGCCTGACAGCCTCCTTCATATAAAATCCTCCCCCGTCTGTCTCTCTAAACCTCCGGCTCTTCTTCACAAACAGCCGGGATAAAATCAATGGTTCTCGTCAGCCGGTCCGTTCCCGCCACCGTGACGCTTATCTTCTGCCCCAGTTTATAGACTATGCCTCCGGCCTCGCCCCTAAGCTCCATGCGCTCCTCGTCAAATACATAGTAGTCGCCGTGCAGGTCGCTTACGCGCACCAGCCCTTCCACCGTATTCGGAAGCTCCACATAAAAGCCCCAGCCGGTAACGCCGGAAATGACGCCCTCGAAAACCTCTCCGATCCGTTTTGACATGTACTCGCATTTCTTCAGCTTCACCGTCTCCCGCTCCGCCTCCTCGGCGCGCCGCTCCGTCGCAGAGCACTGCATGGCAACGCCTGCCAGAATTTTATCATAATGGCTGATCCGCTTCTCTGTCAAGCTCCCGTGGAGATTTTCCTTAATGATGCGATGAATCTGTAGGTCGGGATAACGGCGGATCGGGGAAGTGAAATGCGTGTAGTACTTTGCCGCCAGACCGAAATGCCCGGAGCAGACCGGCATGTAGCGCGCCTGCTTCATGGAGCGCAGCGTCAGGCGGCTGATCAATGCTTCCTCGTCCGTTCCCTCGATCTTTGTGAGCAGCTTCTGAAGCTCCTTCGGGTGCACCTCGCCGTGCTGGGTTCGTATGGTGTAGCCAAAATTATTGATAAACACGCCCAGGCGCTTCATTTTCTCCGGATCCGGATTGTCGTGGGTGCGGTAGAGGAACGGAAGCTCCTGCCAGAAATAATCCTCCGCCACGGTCTCATTCGCAATCAGCATGAAATCCTCGATGATCCTGGTTGCGGCGTTGCGCTCATATGGTTTGATTTCAACCGGTCTTCCCTTCTCATCGAGCACGATCTTTGATTCCGGGAAATCAAAATCAATCGATCCCCGCCGCATGCGCTTTTCATGCAGGATATCCGCAAGCTCCTTCATTAAATCAAACATATCCACGAAATCCGCGTACTCATGTCTCACAGCCTCGTCCCGGTCGGTCACGACCGCGTTGACGGCGGTGTAGGTCATGCGGCGGTTCACATTTATCACGGTCTCCGCGATCTCATGCCCGATCACGCGCCCCTCATTGTCAATCTCCATGATACAGCTGAGCGCCAGCCGGTCCACCCCCTCATTCAGGGAACAGATCCCGTTGGAGAGGCTATGCGGGAGCATCGGGATTACCCGGTCCACCAGATACACGCTCGTTCCGCGCTTAAGTGCCTCCGTATCGAGCGGGCTGTACTCCGTCACATAATGGCTCACATCCGCGATGTGGACGCCGAGCCTGTAGCCGTATTCTTCCCTGCTGATCGTGATGGCGTCATCTAAGTCCTTTGCGTCCTCTCCGTCGATCGTCACGGTCTGCCAGTCCCGGATATCCTTTCGCCCGGAAAGCTCCCGCGGCAGCACCTGATCCGGTATCGCGGCTGCCTCATTCATCACCTCCGTCGGGTACTCCTGCGGAATGCCGTACGCTTTCACGATGGAGAGAATGTCTGTCCCCGGATCATTTACATGACCGATGATCTCCGTGACGACGCCCTCCGGCTTTTTTCTCTCCCCGCCGTACCCGGTAAGCCGCACCACCACCTTATGCCCGGTGACCGCACCCATGTCCTTTCCCTCCGGGATAAAGATGTCGATGCCGATCTTCTGGTTGTCCGGTATGACAAAGCCGAAACTCTTATTCTTCTGGTAATAGCCTACAAGCGTCTCGTTTGCGCGCTCTAAGACCCGCACGATGGCCCCCTCCGGACGCCTGCCGGAGCGCACGGGCTCCATCGTCACCTGCACCCGGTCTCCGTGCATGGCATCTTTTACCTTGTCTGCTGCAATATAGATGTCCTGGGGCTGCCCCTCGACCGTCACAAAGCCGAAGCCCTTTGCCGTACCGGAAAAGATGCCCGAAAGGACAAGGGATTCCGGCTTTCCGTATTTTCCCCGTTTCGACAGTCCCACCTTTCCCTCCGCGACAAGCGCGTCAAGAACTTCCTTAAGCTCCTCCCGCCGCTCTCTCGGGACGTTCAAAAGCATCGCGAGCTCCTTTAGCTTCATCGGGACATAGGCCGGGTCCTCGATCACCGCAAGCAGCGCCTGTTTTCTCTCATTTAATAATTCCTCTGTCATAATATCCCTCTGCCTTTTCGTCAATCTGTCTGCTTCTGTTACAGTATACCCTATTTTGCACAGATGCACATATACAGAAAAAGCACCCTTGTCGCCAAGAGTGCCTTTCATCTTTACACCAGGTTCAGCACGATTGCGAGAATCAAAAATGCAATCGCTGCAAACGTCGTAAACTTTTCCAGGTGTCCCTCCATGGAACGACCCTTGTTTTTGCCCCAGTAAGTGTCAGCCACACCGCTGATGGAGCCGAGCCCCTCGGCTTTTCCCTCCTGAAGCAGTACGATCACAGTCAGCGCCACGCATATAAGGACAAAAACTACGGATAAGATCACTTTCAGCATCAAAATGCACCTCCTAATAGTCAAACAAAGACATTCTAGCACATGTCCGATGAAATTACAAGCATTTTTACCCTTGAGTTCCGCATTTTTACGGTTACATATGATTTCCTGGCTCATATAGCATTCACACACCGGGCAAAAAAGATTTCCTTAAAGATGCCCCTTTTCAGGAGCCTGCAAACATGGTAAGATAAAACTGTAAACGATGTGTGTATGGCTATGGGGGAAAACATATGATACGGAAAGCGGCGGAGTTTGCGGCAAAGGCCCACGCGGGGATGCACAGGAAGGGAACCGATATTCCTTACATCTATCATCCGATGGAGGCGGCGCTCATTGTGGCGCAGATG
>SFNH01000022.1 GCA_004554205.1 Clostridium sp. | reverse complement strand
GTAATTACATTATGATTTTATCCTGCGGGAATGTCAATTATACGCCGTGTTTTCTTACGGTCAGCGCAGAAAATGCGCAGACCTACTGAACAGTTACAGTTTTTCTTTATTATGATTTCTCCTCACGCATCCGTTTTACTTATGCTCCTCAAGCCACCGCATCGCCGTGTAGGCGTAGACCGCGCTTCCTCCGGCGAGCGCCTCCTCGTCGAATTTTACCATCGGGTGATGCTGCGGATAGCGGTAGCCCTTCTCCGGCTGTCCCGCGGCGAGCGCCAGCATGATGGAGGGCACCTTATGGCTCACATAGGCAAAGTCCTCCGAGCCCGCGGTTTTTGATGATTTCCCTCCTCCGCCCATGCGGTTCAATTCCTCGACGGAAAATGCCTTCCCGCTCCCAAGAAGCTCCTTTACATAGTTTGCGGCGGCCTCGGACAATTCCGGATCATTTACCAGTGTCGGACAGCCGCTTCCGAAGGTGACCTCCGCCTCCGCGCGAAATGCCTTCGCCGTCCCCTCCGCGATCTCAGCCATCCGCTCCTTGATGTAGGCGCGCGTCTCCTCGTCAAAGGTGCGCAGACTTCCTCCCATCACAACCGTGTCGGGGATCACATTCGCTGCGGTCCCGGCATTCATCGTCCCGACCGTCAAAACGGCGCGATCGCCCATCGCTAACTCTCTCGCATGAATCTCCTGGAGCGCGATCAGAATGTGGGCGGCGGCATTCAGCGGATCGATGCCCGTATTTGGCATCGAGCCGTGACAGCCCTTTCCCCGGACTGTGATCTCAAAATAATCCGCGGCCGGAGCGCTGACTCCCGGAGCAGATACAACGACGGTACCGGCGGCAAACGGCATCCCCGCCATCACATGGATCATCAGCGCTGCGTCCACCTTCGGATTCTCTAACAGCCCCGCCTCGATCATGTCGTTTGAGCCTTCAAAAATCTCCTCGGCAGGCTGAAACATCAGCTTCACAGTTCCCTCGATCTCGTCCTCGTGCTCCTTTAAGAGTCTCGCGGCCCCTAACATCATCGTGGTGTGCATATCATGGCCGCAGGCGTGCATCCTCCCGTTTGAAGATGCAAACTCAACATCGGCCTCCTCCTTGATCGGCAGCGCATCCATGTCGCCCCGTATCAGGAAAACCCTGCCCGGCTTTTTCCCGCCCGCCAAGCAGACAAGTCCCGCCTTTCCGCATGCCTTCGGCTCATAGCCCATCTTAAGCAGCTCCTTTTTAACAAAGGCGATCGTATCCTTTAGCTCAAATCCTGTCTCCGCATGGGAATGCAGATACCGCCTCTCGCTTACCAGTGTTTCCTGAAGCTTTGAAGCCTCCTCCATGAGTCCCTTTGACGTCATTGCACATTCTCCTTTTCCATCAGATGGTCTTTCATAGGCAAAAAGCAGAAAATACCGCTTCCGATATCTCCTGCTTTCCTAATTTTTCGCAAAGCGGCCCGATTTATTCACCCATCGCCGCTTTCACCGCATCAAATACGCCGTTGGAGGTAATCGTCGCCCCCGCGACCGCATCTACTCCGTCCAGTCCCTTCTTCTCCAGGATCGCTGTCTTTAACGGATCCAATGCCGCCGCTCCGATCCCTTCCGTCTCGCCGTCGCCGGTCAGTTTCAGATCCGCGATCTTTCCATCTGCGCCAAGCGTCACCTCGGCCTTGATCGGGCCGCCGAATCCGTCCGCCTCGCCGGTGAGAACCGTCCCCCCGCCTGCCGCCGCATCGCCCCCCGCCGCCGCGGTCTTTTTTGTCAGCGCACTGTAAGCCGGGTCTGCCAGGGCGACTACCGCCACCGCGGCGACCGCCATCACGGCAAGTCCTATTTTATTTGTCTTATTCATGTCTTTTCCTCCTGTATCTGAAAAAATAATATCGTGTTCACTTTTATTAGCTTACCATTATCCATATCTCTTGTCAATGTTTTAACGCGCTCTTCTTAAACTCCTCGTAACAGTTCAGCCATGCGGCAAAAGAAAAATGGCTGAACTGTTACAACCCCTCGGCCCACACCGCTCTGCCCTCTTCGAGTGATTTTTTTACATCAAGGATTCTCTGATTCTCCGAGCCTCTGAACCGCAGACTCAAATTCTTTTTTTCCTCGACAAATTTGCCGTCCACCATAACGTCAAACAGCGCGACCAGCTCCCGTGTCACCTGGGACTCCTTCATCATCCGCCCTAAAATGTCGCTCTCAAAATCATATCCGGTAAAACACCAGATTGACTTCTCCGGCAGTCTCTCCCGAACCTTTTTTATAAACGGGAGAAGGGCCTCCTGGTTGACCGGCTCCATGGGCTCCCCGCCAAGCAGTGTCAGCCCCTCGATATAGTGATGATTAAGATGCCTCAATACCTCCTCCTGCACCGCCTCCGTAAACGGCTCTCCAAAATCAAAATCCCACGCCTCAGCATTGAAGCAGCCCTTGCAGTGATGCGTACATCCACTGACAAACAGGGACACTCTCACACCGGGGCCGTTGGCAATATCCACCGGCTTGATCGTCGCATAATTCATAAGCTTCCCCTCCATACATGGCGAAATCTCCGTCTACTGTGGACTTTCATTATAATCGGAAAACGCGCTTTTGTCCATATCCATCTCGGCGGATTTTACGCCGGATTTTATGTCGCCTAGCCCAGGAAAGCCTGCTTACTGCCACTGGCTGTTGTAAAGATTCGCATAGAAGCCGTGACTTTTAAGCAGGCTTTCGTGTGTCCCCTGCTCGATGATATGCCCGTCCTTCATCACGAGGATCACGTCGGCCTCCTTTATCGTGGATAAGCGGTGCGCGACGATAAAGCTGGTACGTCCCTGCATCATGGCGGCAAACGCCTTCTGAATGCGGATTTCAGTGCGCGTGTCAATGGATGACGTCGCCTCGTCCAGGATCAGCATCGGCGGCAGGCAGAGCATCACGCGGGCGATGCACAGAAGCTGCTTCTGACCCTGGGAGAGATTGCCGCCGTCCTCGGAGATCACGGTATCATAGCCTTCCGGCATACGCCTGATAAAGCTGTGAGCGTGGGCCTCCTTCGCCGCCCGGACGATCTCCTCCTCAGTGGCGTCGGGTCTCCCGTAGGCAATATTTTCCCGGATCGTCCCCGCCTTCAGCCAGGTCTCCTGCAGCACCATACCGTAGTTCTCCCGCAGGCTCTTTCGCGTCACATGGCGGATATCATTCCCGGAAACCCTGATGGAGCCGCTCTTTACATCGTAAAAGCGCATCAGCAGATTGATGATCGTCGTCTTGCCGCAGCCGGTCGGCCCTACGATCGCGATTCTCTGCCCCGGCTTTACATCGAGATTTAAGTTTTCAATGAGCGGAACCTCCGGGAGATAGGAGAAATCCACCGCGTCAAGCGTCACGCTCCCATCCACATCCGTGAGAACGACCGCGTCCTCATCCTCCTTTAGGATCGTCGGCTCATTGATCAGGTCAAACACGCGCGCCGCGCAGGCAAGCGCATTCTGAAGCTCCGTCACCACGCCGGAAATCTCGTTAAAGGGCTTCGTGTACTGGTTTGCATAGCTTAAAAACGCCGAGAGCTGACCGACGCTTAAAAAGCCCCGGATCGCCGCGAATGCCCCCGTCACACCGACGCTTGCGTACACCACGCTGTTGACGAAGCGAGTGGAAGGATTTGTGACGGAGGAGAAAAATATCGCCCGCAGGCTGTACTTTCCAAGCAGCTCATTGATCTGATCAAACCGCTCCTTTGCCTCATCCTCGTATCCGAACGCCTGCACCACCTTCTCATTTCCCACCATCTCATCCACCAGGGAGGTGAGCTCGCCCCGCGTCTGGGACTGAAGCCTGAACATCGAGAAGGTCTTTTTTGCAATGTAGCTCGCCACAAGCAGCGACAGCGGCGTCACGAGCACCACGACCGCCGTGATCGACGGGTTTACCGAAAACATGAAGCCCAGCGTCCCGAGGATCGTCAGCGCCCCGGTGAAAAGCTGGGTAAAGCCCATCAAAAGTCCTTCGGAAAACTGGTCGATATCCGCGATTATCCGGCTGATGACATCGCCGTACTCATGGGAGTCGATATAGCTTAAGGGCATAATCTCCAGATGATTAAACGCCCTTGTCCGTATATCCTTCACCACATGGTAGGTGATGCGGTTATTGATGTGGTTCATCAGCCACTGCGCGAATGCCGTGATAAAAACAACCGCCGCAATTCTCTTTAAGATTGTGAGAAGTCCCGCAAAATCCACATTTCCCGGGCCTAAAATCAAGTCCACGCCCTGTCCCACGAGAATCGGCACATAGAGGGTCGCGGCGACTGTGACCGCGGCAAGCGCCGTCGATAAAAGCACCATCCATTTATAAACGCCAATGTAATCCAGGATCCGTTTCAGAGTTGTTCTATGTTTCTTAAGCTCTTCTCTCGCCATCTTGCTGCACCTCCTCTTCGGAAAGCTGGGATAAGCAGATTTCCCGGTAAACCTCGCACGAGGCAAGAAGCTCGCTGTGGGTTCCAAGGCCCGCCACTGCGCCGTCGTCGAGCACCGCGATCTGATCCGCGCCCCGGATCGTCGACACGCGCTGGGAAACGATAAACACCGTCATATCCCCCGTACTCTCCCGGATCGCCCTCCGAAGCCTGGCGTCCGTGGCGAAATCAAGCGCCGACGCGCTGTCGTCCATGATCAGGATTTCCGGCTGCCGCACCAGCGCCCGCGCGATCGTGAGGCGCTGTCTCTGACCCCCGGATAAGTTCTTGCCGCCCTGCTCGACAAAGAGATCGAGCCCCTTTCCCTTGCCGTCCACAAACTCCCGCGCCTGGGCAATGTCGAGCGCGCGGTAAATCTCCTCGTCGGTGGCGTTCTTTTTCCCCCACTTCATGTTTTCCCGCAGGGTTCCCTTAAACAGCACCGCCTTCTGCGGCACCACGCCGATTTTTCCCCGGAGCTCATCCAGGGGATAATCCCGCACATCCCTTCCGTCGACAAGAACAGCGCCTTCCCGCACATCATAAAAACGCGGGATCAGATTCACCAGGGAGGACTTGCCGGAGCCGGTTCCGCCGATGATGCCGATGGTCTGTCCGCGCCTTACGGTCAGATCAATACCGGTCAGGGAATCTTCTTTTGCGTTTTTGTAGGAGAAATTCACATGGGAAAACTGCACCTTTGCGGGTTCTTCGCCGTCCGCCCCCGACGCCGTTTCATGCGCTTTCAGCCCCGTCTCAGGATCTGTTATGCTGCTCTTTTCGTCAAACACTGCGCTGATTCGGTTTGCACACGCGAGCGCCTTAGAAATGGAAATGATCAGGTTTGCCAGCTTGATCAGCTCCACCAGAATCTGCGACATATAATTGACAAGCGCGATCGTGTCGCCCTGCGAAAGGATGCCGGAATCCACCTGCTTTCCGGAGATCCAGACTACAGCCACGATTGACAGGTTGACGATCACATAGGTTACCGGATTCATCAGGGCGGAAATCTTTCCCACAAACACCTGGAAATCCACAAGGCGGCTGTTGGACGCCTCAAAATCCCTGATCTCGTCCTCCTGCCTGTTGAATGCGCGGATGACCCTTGCGCCCGTCAGGTTCTCTCTCGTCGCCTGCGTCACCCGGTCAAGCTGCCTCTGCACCGTTTTGTAAAGAGGCATGCTGACCGCCATGATTCCGAATACCACAACGCACAGCAGCGGGATCGCCACCGCAAACACCATCGCCGCCTTCACGTTGACCGTAAATGCCATCACCACCGCCCCAAGCACGATAAACGGGGAGCGTAAAAAAAGCCGCAGCGTCAGATTCACGCCCGTCTGCACCTGATTGATGTCGCTTGTCATGCGGGTGATAAGCGTCGAGGTCCCGATGGCGTCCTGCTCACTGTAGGACAGACTGCTGATGTGCGCAAACAGATCCCTTCTAAGCCCCGTGGAAAACCCGACCGCCGCCTTCGCCGCAAAATACTGGGCGGTGAGCGAGCAGGCAAGCCCGATTGCCGCCAGCAAAAGAAGGAGTCCTCCCATCTTCAAAATATAGGATACATCCCGGTTGCGGATCCCGACATCCACGATGCGCGCCACGACCAGGGGTACAAACAGCTCAAAGCCGGCCTCCAGCATCTTAAAGAGCGGCCCCATCACGCTTTCCACTTTGTAATCTCTCAAATAGCGCAGCAATCGTTTCATTTTATCCTCCGTTCTTCCTTGCTATTTTTCCCCATCTATGATAAGATGGCTTCATAAAAACTGAAATCTGGTGAGCCTTTATGATCCGTTTTATCATCGACTGTATAAAAATATGGGATAAATACGTACAGGATGAAATCCCCGTGCACGCAGCGCATGCGTCTTTTTTTATTGTGATCGCATTTTTCCCGTTCATCATGCTGCTTCTGACCCTGATCCAGTTCATCCCGTCAGTCAGCAAATCCGACCTCCTCACGCTCTTAGTCCGCATCATGCCGGATATGCTGGATTCCCTTGTTATCGGTGTCGTGGACGATCTGTATGTGAAATCTCCGGGCACCATCCTGTCCATCACCGCGCTGATGGCGCTGTGGTCCGCTTCCCGCGGCATGATGGGGATTGAGCGGGGCTTAAACCGGATTTACGGCACGATGAGGCGCCGCAATTATGTTGTCCGCCGTGTCATCTGCTCTTTTTATACCCTGATTTTTATGATCGTATGCGTGGTATCCCTGGTGCTGCTTGTCTTCGGCACCGCGATCCAGGATCTGATCGCCCGCCTGATTCCGGTGTTTGGCACGATCGTCCGCAATGTCATCAGCTTTCGAAGCCTCTTAGCGCTCACGCTGTTTTTCGCCTGCTTTGTGGGATTATACACCATCGTCCCCGCGAAAAAGCAAAAGCCCCATCACCAGATCCCCGGAGCCGCGTTTACCGCCACGCTATGGATCTCATTTTCCTACCTGTTTTCCCTGTATTTTACAAATTTCAGCAACTTTTCCTATATGTACGGAAGCCTGACCGCCATTGTGCTTTTGATGCTGTGGATGTACTTCTGCATCTGCATCGTGTTTATCGGGGCTGAGATCAACTTCTTTTTAGAGGAAAACGGCTACTGGACAAGGCGCTTACCTTAAATGCTCAAGCGGCGCGCCGTTTAAAGCGGCAGATACCAGCCCGCCGCTCCCGTCGTAAACCAGCTTCAGGGAGAAAAAGTCCTCCGACTCATTAAGAAGACGCAGAAAGATCCTGTCTCCCTCCCAGAGATTCAATCGTAAGACCTCCTCCTTATCCACCCACTCAAGCTCACCCTCATTGCAGGGAATGGGGGTTCCGGTAAAGCCGTCCGCGGTAAACAGCGACATATACTCCGTAACACCGTCCCCTGAGACGAAGGTCACAATCGCGCGGAACCGGAAAGAAGTCAGCGTATATCCGGTCTCCTCCCGCACCTCCCGAAGCAGGCATTCCTCCGGGCTCTCATCCGCCTCAAAATGACCTCCCACGCCGATCCACTTATCCTTATTGACATCATTTTTCTTCACTGTGCGGTGCAGCATCAGATATTTGCCATCCCGCTCGATATAGCACAAGGTACTAAGTCCTGTCATATCCTCACCTGTACTTTCTTTTGGCGCAGCTTTCCGCATGCCTGTACTGTTACCATCATTATATCTTTCTCTTCCTCTCTTTGTCAATTCCGTGTTGAGCTCTAGATTGGCAGGCTATCTGCGACGCACAGCGCGCCGTACCCTACCATCGGATTCGGATATTTAAGAATCCCCGGAAGCTTCTTTGCGCCGCGGTGCAAGTATGCCTTTACCTTCTCCCCGTAAAGGAACGGGTCATTGCCGTCCACGATCCCCCACTGCATCATGAGCGCGGCGCTGCCTGCCGCCACCGGCGCGGCAAAGGAGGTCCCGGTGACAGACTTGTAGCCGCCTCCGCTCGCGGTTGCCATGATCCCCACTCCGGGGGCCGCGATATCGGGCTTGATCTGATTGGTCATCCTGGTAAAGCCGCGCCCGGAAAAATCCGCGAACGAATTGTAGAAGCTGTTGTAGGCGCCCACCGTGATCACCTTTTCCGCCGTCGAGGGGATCGTGAGCGTCGTGTCCGGCGTCGCGCGCAGAAAGCCTGTGGCGGAATTTAAAATCCCGGAGGAAGGAAGCCACAGATCATACCTCCCCTCCACCACCTGCCGCGGGCGGAAGCGGAATGTCCAGATCCCGCTCTCCACATAGCTTCCCTCGTCCGGGACGAAATCGAAATAAATCTCCTGTGCCTGGGAGAACGGACTCGGCTTCCCATAATAAATCAGAAGCTCGGTAGTGCGGTAGCGGTAGCGCAGCGGCCCCAGCCGCTCCGAGAGCGGTCCTAAAATCTCTCCGGAGGGCGTCTGAAGACGAATCTCAAACTGGTCGGTGTACGCTTTCCAGAGCTGGACGCTAAGGCCCGGCTCAAAGGGCGCCACCGAAAGCTCCGCCGCCTCCTCATCCCCGCCTGCACGCTCATTAAGGGAAAACCGCCCCGATATATGCCCTGCCACCGCCCCCTCATTTCCGCTCCCCACCACGATCGTCGTCCTTCCGTAATTCCCGATATCGTCCAAAAATGTTTCCAAAAGACTTGTTCCGTCATGTGAGCCGTATGTATTCCCGAAGCTTATGTTGATCACAAGCGGCATCCCAAGCTCCACCGCCTTTCCCACCGCGTAATTCACCGCGCGCATAAGCTCCGTGGTTCTCGGAAATCCCTCCGCGCGGGCTGTCCCGAGCTTCACCACGAGAAGGTCGCTCTCATAGGCGACGCCGCGGTAAGCCGCCCCGCCCTCTCCTCTTCCGCCTCCCGCCGCGATCCCTGCAACTGCCGTCCCATGCCCTCCCGCGTCCACGGACGGGACGATCCGGCGCGCCTCGGCGCGCGTCCCGGCCTCAAGGGCGCGGTTGATATCCTCAGCCGTAAAAATCTGCCCTAGCGTCTGATCCCACAGCTCGATGATCCGCGTCTTCCCGTCTTCGCCGCGGAAATCCTCATGGAAGTAGTCGATCCCCGAATCGAGCACCGCCATAAGCACGCTCCGCCCGGTAAGCGAGCCGGGCGGCTCCTGAAGCACATTGATACAAGAGGCTGTCTTTGCCCCGTCGGTGACAAAAAACAGCCTCTTTGGCTTCTCGATAAATTCAATCTGCGGCAGCGCGCTCACCGCCTCGATAAGCGGCTCCGGGACTGTGAGAATCGCGTATTCGTTTCGCATTTCCTCCACCTGTATCCCCAGATCGCGCACCGGCTGAAGGCTCCCGGAATATTTTACGATCAGCTCCCATACATTCTCCTGCGGGTCATATCCGGTCTCAAGCTCCTGCGAGCGCGACCGCTCATCGGGACTTACGTCCAGCGAGAGGTTTAAAAGATTTTCCAACTTCTGGTTTGTCGGCATACTTAAGGCTTCCTTCTGATCTTTCGCCCCATTATATGAATCAGGGGGCGATCTGATACAGCTTTTTGTACTTCTCCTTCAGATACCCGATATAATACCGCGGGTCAAAATCTTCCCCGGTCATGTCCTTTAAGATCTGCCTGCTCGTTTTAAGCTTCCCGAAGCGGTGTACCTTCTCACGCAGGTATTCCCGGATCACCTCCACCCTGCCCTCCTTAAGCAGCTCGTCAAAATCCATTTCGCTCTTCATGTGCGCGTACATCTGCGCGGCAAACGCGCTTCCCAGCGCGTAGGACGGAAAGTAGCCGAAGGAGCCCTGCGCCCAGTGAATGTCCTGGAGAACGCCCTCCGCCGCGTTTTCCGGGCGAACGCCTAAATATTCCCCGTACTTATCCGCCCAGAGCCTCGGCAGCTGACTCACATCCAGATCATCCTCGATTAGAGCCTTCTCAAGCTCATACCGCACCAGAATATGCAGGCTGTAGGTCAGCTCATCCGCCTCCGTGCGGATAAGGCCCGGCTCCACCTTGTTGACCGCGCGCACAAACATTTCACGCCCGACGCCCTTTAGCTGATCCGGGAACAATTCCTTTAGCTTCCCGTAGAGCGGAATCCAGAACGATTCGCTGCGCCCGACGATATTTTCAAAGAAACGCGACTGCGACTCGTGCATCCCCATGGACGCGCCCTGGCCCACAAACGTCTGCGTCAGCTCATCATCAATGCCAAGCTCGTATACCGCGTGTCCCGTCTCATGGATCACCGAAAACAGCGAGGAATCAAGCTTGTCCTTGTAATGTGTCGTCATCCGCACATCGCGATTGTGGAGATTGGTTGTAAACGGATGCGCGCTTTCCCCGAGCACGCCGCGCCTGAAATCAAAGCCGATGTACTCTGCAACAAACTCGGCAAGCTCCCTCTGCTTCGCCTCGGGATAATCCCCCGTCAGGAAATCATCGTCAATCCGCACGCCGCTCTGCGTCACCTTCTGTAAAAACGGCACCAGCTCTTCCTTGAGCATCCCGAAGAACTCGTCCAGCTTTTCCATATTAAAATCCTTCTCGTAAACGTCGAGCATCACATCATAGAGCTTCTGCCCGTCCTTCGCCCGGTATCCGGCAAAGCGTTTCTGGTAGGAAATGATCTCCTTAAGCGTGGGGGCAAATGCCTCAAAATCCGCGTTTTCGCGGGCGTTCGCCCAGATTCGCGCCGACTCCGCCGTAAGCTCTTTAAAGCTGCGGTACTCCTCGGGAGGAATGCACGAGAGCTGCTCCGACTCCTCCCTCGCCTCACGGATCACGGCGCGGCGGATCTCATCGTCCGGTTCACACAGCCTGTCGCACCGGTCAATGAGCGCTTTCACGCGCTCCTCTGTCATAATCCTCTGATACGCCGCGGAGAGCGTCCCCTGCACTCCGGCGGTACAGCGTCCCGCCTCCTTTGGCGCGAGCGTCTCATTGTCCCACTCAAACAGCGTAAGCGCCGTCCGGTACGCCATCGCCTGCTCCAGATATCCGGATAACTCCTCATACGGAGATAACTTTCTTTCCTCTTCCATCGTCATTCTCCCTCCTTCTGTCAGTATTTCCGGGAGGCTTTTAAATCATACTAGCCGCGGTATCGGTTCAGACAGGCGAACAGCTCCTGTTTTCTCGGCTTTGCCAGTCCGCACGGCACATAGGAGCTGCAAAACGGCTCAAATCCCTTTTTCTCCAGAGTATCATAGAGCGCCTGCACGACCTCGCGCAGAGTCCTTTTTCCGTCAATGACCTGTTCAAGCGCGTACCGCAAGAGATACGCGAGCGCCGTCGTCTGCTCGGAGTCGGCAAGCTGCTCCACATACCGCAGATCCACCGTCTCCCTGTCCAGGGAGAATGAATCCTTCCCGAAGCTCTTTATCTTTTTGCGCTCCCTTGCGCCGTCCCCGCCCCGTCCTGAAAAGCCGCGCCGTCCAGCCGTGCGCGCACGGGAATCCCCGTCCGATGAGCCGCGCACCGAAAACGCCTGCCGGTACTCCGGGATGGCAAAACCGGGAGCTTGGACGCTCGGCGCCTTGTGCTCCCCGCACAGCGCCTTCACCCGGTCTGTGATATCCACCGGCTTATAGCAGTCCATCTGCAGGATCGTGTCCGCGATATAGAAAAATGCCCCCGAGCTTCCCGCCACCAGGATCGTGGACACGCCCGCCTTTTCATACAGATCCCGCGCGCGCTCGAGAAACGGCGTGATCGGCTCCTTCTCCCGGCTGATGACCTGCTGCATAAAGTCGTCGCGCACCATAAAGTTTGTCGCGGAGGTATCCTCGTCGATCAGAAACAGGCGCGCCCCCGCCTCCACGCTCTCCATCACGCCTGCCGCCTGCGACGTGCTTCCGCTGGCGTCCATCGTGGAAAAAGCTTTCGTGTCCTTCCTGTTTGGCAGGTCGTTGATAAAGAGGGAAATATCCATGTTCCGAACCAGACGTCCCTCCTCCGCGCGCAGCTTCACCGCCGTCTCGTCCGTGATCACAAGCTCACGTCCATCTCCCGCAATGTGGTTATAAACACCCATCTGCAGAGCCATAAGAAGTGTGGATTTCCCGTGGTAGCCGCCGCCCACGATCAGCGTGATCCCCCTCGGGATCGCCATTCCCCTCACCTCTCCCCGGTTCGGAAGCGTGATGGCGCGCTCCATGGATGCGGGCGAGACAAACGGTACGCTGTCCTTCATCGGAAGATCGGATACGCCGCTCTTTCTCGGGAGCACAGAACCGTTCGCCACGAACGCGACAAGCCCCTCCGCCTTAAGAATATCGCGCACCGCCTGCTGATCCTCGGCAAGCCGCACGGTCGTCTCCACCTCTCTTTTGTCAAGCCGCTGGAGGAAAAAGCTGTTTTCCACGCATTTCGGAAGAAAATCAAATAAAATCTTCTCAAGCCCGCCCGCGTCAATGGTTCTCCCAAATGCCGGAAATCCCACATGAAAACGCGCGACGAGCTTTGTTTCGTCCATCTGGCAGGCGCTCCGCTCAAGGATCTCCTGACCGCACCGCGTGATGGAGATCAGACCGCTTTTGCCCGAGCCCTTCGCCTTGAAATTATACGCCTCGATCTGCGCGGCAAACCGTCTCGTCAGGTGATCCTGAAGGGCGATCCGCATACAGCTCTTCTTTAAATATTCCGCCGGAAATCCCGTTTTCCCGGTGGGAATCTCAATATGCAGGCTGGACGGTGAGGCGAAGGGATCCCCCTGCACATGGTCGATCACCAGCACAAAGCTCCCAAACTGGTACGCGCCGGCAAGCGCCTTGTACGCCGGATAGCTTTTATGGTCAACAGAGCGCAGCAGCGTGCGCAGTTCATTGGATGATTTCATAATAAATTCTCCCTCCCGATCATTGCTTTCGTGGATAGTATACTCCATCTCCTATCAGAAATTCAAGTCCACTCTTGCAACTTCCCGCAATCCGCGGTATACTAAGGTCAGTCTATGCGACACACCAGCGCGGTGCCTGCGGCACTGCGCAACCAGGAGGAATTGCAATGATAGAAGCAACGAGCTGTGGAGGTGTGGTTATATTTCGAGGCAAGATCCTTGTGCTCTACAAGAACTACAAGAACAAGTACGAGGGCTGGGTTTTGCCAAAGGGAACTGTAGAGGCGGGCGAGGAATACAAGGAAACGGCGCTTCGGGAAGTCAGGGAAGAAACAGGTGTCAACGCATCGATCATCAAGTATATCGGCAAAAGCTCTTACTCCTTCAATACTCCCCAGGATATGGTGGAAAAGGATGTGCACTGGTATCTGATGATGGCCGACAGCTATTACAGCAAACCACAACGCGAAGAACATTTCATTGATTCCGGATATTACAAGTTCTACGAGGCCTACCATCTGTTAAAATTCTCCAACGAAAAACAGATACTCGAGAAGGCCTACAATGAATATCTGGATCTGAAGAAAGCGAACCTCTGGGGCAGCAAAAAGTATTTTTAAAAAGGAGTTCCACTTGTGGAACTCCTTTTTATTCTGCAAAATACGTGTCAAAGACCGCTCTCGCAACAGGTGCGGCAACCTGTCCGCCGGAGCCCGCCTCCTCCACCAGCACAGTCACCGTAAGTTTCGGGTCGTCTGCCGGGGCAAAGCCGGTAAACCACGCATGCGTCTCCTTACCTGTCTCAAACTCCGCAGAGCCGGTCTTTCCCGCCACATCATACGCGTCCGTGCGCACCGCCGAGCCGGTGCCCTCCGTCACCACCCCGCGCATAGCCTCCGCGAGAATCTTCGCCTCGCCCGCATCCATGAGGGAGCCGTAGGATTCCGGGAGGAACTTTTTTTGTTCCTCACCCGCCGCATTTTCCACACGGTCAATGAGATACGGCTTCATCAGCAGTCCGCCGTTCGCGATGGCCGACGTTATCATGGCATTGTGCATCGGCGTCATCTGCGTGCTCCCCTGCCCGATGGCAGTAAGGAGGCGCTCCCAATCGCCGGCGTCACTGCCCATCGCAAAGGAACTTTTGCTGTATGCCAGCGCAAACGGAAGCTCGGTGTTAAATAAGAGCTGTCCCGCCGTGGAACGCATACCGGAGGGAGCCAGTTCAAGCCCCAGGCTTGCGAATGCGCCGTTGCAGGAATTGGCGAACGCCTGTTCGATATTCTGGCTGCCATGGGCCTTCCCGTGATAGCAGGAAATCTTGTATTCTCCGTGCTCGAAAACGCCGTCGCAGTCAAAGGTGAACTCCCGCCAGGTATCCGGGTGTTCCCTGATATACGCGAGCATTGTCACGATCTTAAAGGTAGAGCCGGGCGGATAGACTCCCTGGGAAGCGCGGTTTAAAAGCTGCGCCTGGGTGTTGTCCCCTGATATCAGGCTCTCCCACTCCTCGCCAAGACGATTCGGGTCATAGCCCGGCTTTGATACCATGGCAAGGATCTTCCCCGTATCCGGCTCCATCACCACCACGGCACCCTTGCGATCCCCAAGCGCGTCTGACGCCGCCTGCTGGAGTCTGACATCAAGCGTCGTCACTACATTGTCTCCGATATTTTTCACATTGGAGAGCTCATTTACGGTCTGCTCAAGCAGATTTACATGGGAGGTGAGCAGATAAAAGTTCGCAAGCGCCTCAAGCCCCGTCTTTCCGTGATCCGAGTAGCCCACCACATGAGCGAACAGGCTGCCGTAAGGGTAGACGCGCGTCTCCGTCCCGTCCTCCGCCACATCGGTATGCGCGAGAACCGTCCCGTCGCCGCTTAAGATCTCCCCGCGCACGATCCGGTCCGAAAAGCGGTCCAGCCTCGCGTTGTAGGAATTGTTGATGATCGTCTCGCTTCTCACCTGCAAAAAGTAGGCGAAATATCCAAAAAAGCACAAGAACGCCGCGACCACCACATAGGTGACCGCCAGAATGCTCTTATTTGCCTTTGGATCAGACGTCTGCTTCTTCATAATCTTCCTCATCATTCTTTTTCAGGATATAAAGCCCCTGGATCACTCCAAAGAGAATAAACGTACTCAAAACAGAGCTTCCACCATAGCTGATAAAGGGCAATGTCACGCCCGTGGACGGAATGAACTTTGTCACGCCCCCCACATTTAAAAAGACCTGCACCACATACACCACAGAGAGGCCGAATGCGATCAGCTTGTAAAACATCGCCTGCATGCGCGCCGCAAGCATGATAAACTGCAGAAAACAGCCGAGGCAGATGAGCAGGACGCAGATGGCGAAAATTCCGCCAAGCTCCTCCGAGATTGCCGCAAAAGCGAAATCCTTTTCCACCACCGGGATCTTGTACGGCATTCCCCGGTAAAGCCCCATGCCAAACCAGCCGCCGGTTCCGATGGCAAAGAGCGACTGGGTGATCTGATATCCGCGGTTGTCGATATCCGCCCACGGATTTCTCCAGGCCAAAACGCGCGCCCGCACATGGGCAAACAGCGCATATGCGAGGACGGACGCGGCGCACCCGCCGGAAAGTCCCACAAGCAGACAGAGCCGGCTTCCGGTCGCCACATAGAGCATGGTAAGGTAGGTGATAAAGAAGATCAGCGCGCTCCCCAGATCCTTTGAGAGCACCAGCACCAGCACATGAGCCGCCGCCATCGCGCTCGTTATCGCCACAGTCTTAATATCTGTGGATCGGTAAAACATGGTCGCCACGAAAAAGACAAAACTGATCTTCACAAACTCCGATGGCTGGAATGAAATACCGCCGAGATTTAAGGAAAGCTGCGCGCCGAAGCTGTTGTTGCCAACCAGCCATACCACAACAAGAAGCATGAGGCCAAGCCCGCCGTAGACCCACGGGATTTTCGACAGCTGCCACACGCGGTCCATGATAAACGGAATGATAAAGGTCGCAAGCGCCGCAAGCGCCACGATCACAAACTGGCGCACCGCCTTCTCGAGAGAAAGGCGGGTCAGTATGATAAATCCGACCGTAAGGAGCATACACATATTATTTAACAGAATCCGGGAAACATTGCGGTAAAAGAGCCTGTAAAGCCCCAGGTAAGCCGCAAAGAATACCAGCTGCGCCAGATAAAACAGCACTACACGCTCATCGCCGGATTTTAAGTATAAAATGACATACGCCGTAAAATGCAGCAGAAACATCACCGTATTCTGCTTTGCAAAAAGGCGGTTTTTGCGCCGCTCATCGGCGAACCGGAAATAGCGGAAGCTCCAAAATGTGTACAGCGCCACAAGCAGTATCATAAGATACTTTGAGACCTCAATGATCACATTAACCATAATCCACCTGTTTTCTACTCCACTCCGCGCTTAAAATGCCCGCGGGTAAAATCGGTAAAGGGCGCAGGGGTATCCTTCCCGTACCGGTAATGATCCGCAAACGCGTCGATCACTCGTTTCGTCTGCTCCGGAGTCTCGATTGTGAAGGAGAGGCGCAGAACTGACGGCCCAAGCCGCTCTACAAGCTTCTCCTGACCTAAGAGAGACAGAGGTGTCGGATTGTAGATGGTGTTGTAACAGAAGCGGCAGTGATTTTTCACCGGAAGCTCCTTTCCCGTCCTGTCTTTCATGTAAAGAAGCTCCGGCTGGCTTTTGCAGCCCTCTGTGGTGCGCACGACGCACTGGGCGGACACCATCGCGGGCAGATACCCGTAACCGATCAACTCCATCCCCCGGCAGCCGAGCTCCTCAAGCTCCCTGCTGTTAAGCTCTAAGGGCAGCGTCATGCGGGAAAAGCCCGCCTCTGCCATCCGGTACGCCGCCAGCGGATTCATCACATAAAGGTTTGCGTCGGATACCATCGGAGTCCGGTCAAGCCCGATCTCCTTTAAAAATATAAGCTCATCCAGGGAGCGAAGCGCCATCTCGTCAAATCCGGCCGCTCTCAACTCCGCCTGATGCTTTTTCAAATATTGTTCGGCTTCCTTCCGGAAAATATGCGGCAGTAGGAGCGCGCAGTCCTTTCCCGCCCTGTGACAGGCATCGACCGCTCCCTGCCATGTCTCCGCGCCGAATCCGGCCGCGTCCAGATAAACCTCATCGACCTCTTTCTGTTCCAGCGCGGCAGAAAGCGCCCCAGGCTCCTCCAGGGACACATGAAGACGCATACGCTCCCCGCTGTCAGAGGGTATATACACCGCACCCGCCTTAGAGGAGACGATGGCGCACTCCCTCTTGTACTCTCCGAGAATCTTCTGTTCAAGGCGTAAAAAGCCCTCCCTGCGAAGCTCATTGACCGCCTGAATCGGCAAAAAGCACGCGCCCTCCACTTCAGCCGTCAGCTTCTCAAAGAAAAACGGAGAGCCGCCGGTCTTTCCGATCTGTCTTATCAGCTTTTCTTCGGTAAGCGGCTGATTCTTCGCCGACTGCACCGTCTGCCCCTCTGCGGTGACAGAGAGACACTCCCCATCCTCTCTCTTTATGGACAGCGAAAGGACGGCAGGCTTTCCCTCGCGCAGCGCGATATGTCCGCAGACCGCCTCCTGCTTCTTTTGGTTTACATAATGTTCATCCAATTCATCATACAGCGCCTGGTTGGCTTCGCGGAATGCGGGCTTTTCCTTAAGCGCCACCATATCCCTGCCGTTATGCTGCCGGTAATACCCCTCTGTAAAGCCGCCGCGGTCAAACAGATCAAGAAGCATCCGCCGGTCCTCCGGCTCCACACGGTATCCCTCTCTGCCATGCGCCATGTATCTGTCCACATACTTTCGGTAAATGCTCACGACGCCCGCCGTATAGCGCGGGCTCTTCATGCGCCCCTCGATCTTTAAGGAATACACGCCCGCGTCGATGATATCCGGGAGAATGTCGAGCGTGCAGAGATCCTTTAGGCTTAAGACATACTTCTCCGTCCCGGCTTCACCGGGCACGCGGTAAGGCAGGCGGCAGGGCTGGGCGCAGCGCCCACGGTTCCCGCTCCGCCCGCCGATCAGGCTGCTCATCAGGCACTGTCCGGAGTAACAGTAGCACAGCGCCCCGTGGACAAAGCTCTCGATCTCAACGTCCTCCTCATCCCGGATCTTCGCGATCTCCTCAAGCGACAGCTCGCGTGCGGTCACGATGCGCGAGGCCCCAAGCTCCTTTAAGAGCTTTGCGCTCCGGTATCCGGTCACGGTCATCTGTGTGCTCGCATGGATGGGAAGATCCGGAAATTTCTGCCGTATCATCTCCCACACGCCAAGATCCTGCACGATCACCGCATCCAGCCCGCGCTCATAATATGGTTTTAAAAAATCAAAGATCTGGTTCAATTCTGACGGTTTTACAAGGGTGTTGACCGTCATGTAAAGCCTGCATCCGTGGAGATGGGCGTAGTCAATCGCCTCTAAGAGCCTGTCCTCACCGGGATTGTCCGCATAGGCGCGGGCCCCGAACCGGCTGCCGCCCATGTAGACGGCATCGGCCCCCGCATTGATCGCCGCTGTCATGCTCTCCACTGACCCGGCAGGCGCCAGGACTTCCACACGTTTTCCCATTTCTGACACACCTTAAGCCCTGCGGGTCGTATGATGCGGCGGGGCCGCCGCTGCCGCTGCTGCCTGAAGCGCCTTCATCCGTTCTAACTCCGCCTTCTGCGTCTCATACTTCTTTTTCGTCGCCTCAAGCTCTTTTTTCGTATCTTCCAGTTCCTTTTTTGCAGCCTCAAGCTCTGCTTTCAGCGTCTCTTCTGTCTTCTCCGCCGTCTCAAGATTCATCTGGCTGGTGATCAGCTCGTGCTTTAGGCTGTAGGTCTCCTTCTCGAGAGCCGCCTTCTGCTCCGCCAGGAAATCAGCGCGCTCCTGCTCCTTAAAATAATCGTCCGCGATGTTGAGCTGGATCATCACATTCTGGTACTCCACACTCTGCTTTGAAAAGCCATCACACTTTTTCACACTGCCGATCTTGTCGTTGAGATAGGCCGCGACCTGGCGCAGATATCCTTCCTCCTCCGCGCCTCCGAGGGTGAACACCGTCCCATCTATCAAAACTTCCGCATAATTTTTCTCATCCATTATAATCACAGGCTCCCGGTTTCATTTACTTAAAAGCTATTTCCTAATAAGTTTATCACATTTCCGGCAGATCAACAAGCCTTAACTCTGCTCCGGGTGCAAGATTCCCAGGTGGCGGTACGCATTCTCCGTCGCCACCCGTCCCCGCGGCGTGCGGTTGATAAAGCCGTTCATCAGAAGATACGGCTCATAGACATCCTCAAGCGTCCCCGCATCCTCGCCGAGCGCCGCAGCCAGTGTCTCAAGCCCCACGGGGCCTCCGCCGAACTTCTCGATCATCATCAGAAGGATGCTTCTGTCATTGTTGTCAAGCCCCAGCTTGTCCACATCCAGAATATCGAGTGCGAAGTCCGCCACCTCCTTCGTGATCACGCCATCGTACTTCACCTGCGCGAAGTCACGGACACGCTTTAAGAGGCGGTTTGCAAGGCGCGGCGTTCCCCGCGAGCGGCGCGCGATCTCCGTTGCGCCGCTCTCCTCGATCTGAACACCCAGCACCTTCGCGGAACGCTGCACGATCACCGCGAGCTCCTGCGGTGTATAAAATTCCATCTTCTGCACCACGCCGAAGCGGTCTCTCAAAGGCGCTGTCAAAAGCCCCACGCGCGTGGTCGCTCCAACCAGCGTAAAATGCGGCAGCTCCAGCCGGATTGAACGCGCAGAGGACTCCTTTCCGAGCATGATATCAATGGCAAAGTCTTCCATCGCCGGGTACAGGACCTCCTCTACCTGGCGGTTCAGCCGATGTATCTCGTCCACAAACAGCACGTCGCCCTCTTTAAGATTGTTGAGGATCGCCGCCATCTCCCCCGGCTTCTCGATGGCGGGGCCGGAGGTCACCTTCATGTGAACCCCCATCTCGTTGGCGATAATGCCGGAGAGCGTGGTCTTCCCAAGCCCCGGCGGGCCGTAAAACAGCACATGGTCGAGAGATTCCCCTCTCGCCTTCGCCGCGTCGATATAGATCTTGAGATTATTCTTGATCTTCTCCTGCCCGATATACTCGTTAAGAAGCTGCGGGCGCAGACTCGGCTCAATGTATTTATCCTCATCCGTCACTTCTGTTGTAATGATCCTTCTCTCCATACTTCACTCCGTCCCGTGCCTTATCCTGGAATAATTAAAGCCTAAGCAAAACTCCGAACTAAAATGCCAGGTACTTAAGCGACGCTTTTAACACCGCCTCGACGCTCATCCCGTCTGAAAGCTCCACCTGGCGAACAGCCCTTGTCGCTTCCGTCAGGGAATAGCCAAGCGCGACCAGCGCCTCGATGGCATCCTTTGCAACGCCCTCCACACCCTGCCCCGGCGCTGACGAAAGCGTCCCCAGAGAATCGTCCTGAACGGTCGGAAGCACATCCTCCATCCTGACGCGATCCTTCAGTTCCAGGATCACACGTTTTGCCGTCTTCGGACCAATCCCCGGCGCACGCGAGATCGCCTTCACATCCTCGGAGATCACCGCCATGCGGAGGTCATCCGGATTCAGCGCGGAAAGGATACCGAGCGCTGCCTTCGGGCCGATCCCGCTGACTGAGAGAAGCTGCTCAAACATCTTTAGATCCTGTCTGCAAAGAAAGCCGTACAGAGTCATCGCATCCTCCCGCACCTGAAAGGATGTGTAGACCTGCACCGTCTCCCCTGTCCGCGGGAGCCTGTCGAGAACGGACAGCGGCACATGGATATTCCAGCCGATGCCGCCCGCCTCCACAACGATGACGTCCTCCGAAATCTCAACTAATGGTCCTCTGATATATGAAAACAAAGCGTATTCCTCCTGCCCATTATTTTACACGCTTCACGTCTTCCACTGTAATAGACTCTACATTTAACTGGCGTCCGTTGTCCGCATTTTTAATAGAGAGCTTACCGCTGTTAAGCAGCTCCACTGCTTCCCTGTGGAGGTCTTCGTCCCACTGTAAACCAGTCAGCTTCCAATTTTCACTCAATGCAGGTGCCTCTAAAACTCCATTTTTGACATTGACAATATAATCGCCAATCAGTTCTCTTACACCGCCAATCTCACCCCGGACATCCATCTCTAAAAGAACCGGGAGTTCCTCCCCCTCCTGGAAAATGACACCAGTGGTCAAAAGCTGGGATGTGGCACGGTAATTGTTGACCGCAAGCGTAAATACATCATCATCGTTCACCGCAGTTCCGTCCGGATATGTAAGATTTTCAATCCGCTGCCCCGGCTCTTTTGAAAGGTTGATTTCATAATTGATGCCGCTAAACATATCATAGAGATATCCACGGCTTTCTGGATTAAATGAAACAGTCAGGTCACCGTCTTTTAATGTATTATAATATGAGGCAGACCATTCCATATATTTCTTTAACTGCCTGCCTGTCAACTGCAGTTTATACAATGTGTTAGTGTACTTATATATCCTGGCCAGGTCACATTTTCTGATTGAACCAGTGTCAAGATTTGCATCATCAATAAACAGAGCAGCGGCGGAAATATCCGTCCGGAGTTCGTAACGGAT
>SFNH01000124.1 GCA_004554205.1 Clostridium sp. | reverse complement strand
TGTGGGAAGTGTTATGGAGGTGGTGTCGGAGACCGAACCTACGACAGGAAACGATGTCTACTTAACCATCGACCGCGATCTTCAGATCGGAATTTACCATCTGATCGAGCAGCAGCTTGCCGGCATCCTTGCCGACGCGCTGGTAAACCGGGACGTGGAGGTGTCGGAGATCACGGACTCGTCAAAGATCAAGATTCCCGTAAAGGATGCCTACTATCAGCTCATCAACAACAACGTGCTCTCCTTAAGCCATATGGCGCAGGACGACGCTTCGGACATTGAGCGGGAGATATACGGCATCTATACGGCCTCAAAGGAACAGATCCTGGAACGGCTGCGGTATGAACTGATGAGTGAGCATGCGACTGTCATGAAGGATCTGCCGAAGGATATGATGGCGTATATGGTGTATATATACACTTATCTGTCTGACCCGACCGTCGGGATCGTAAAAAAGGAGAGTATTGACCAGAACAGCGACATTTACCTGGCATGGAAGAACGATGAGATCAGCCTGCGGGATTACATTTACGCGGGAATTTCCGAGAACTGGATCGATACCACCAGGTTAGACATTAAGACGAAGTATTCCAGCGCGGATTCCATATACGGCGTGCTTGTGGACTATGTGATCGAGCAGCTTAAAAGTGACGCGAAATTTACGAAGAAGATATACCGGTATCTGATCAATGACGGTCTGGTAACGGGACGCCAGCTCTGTCTGGCGCTTTACGCCCAGGGCGTGCTGCCGTACGATGAGCAGCAGGTCAATCTCCTGTCAGGAAACGGCAATGAATACGCCTACACCTTTATGAAGGAGAAGATCAAGAACCTTGATCTGACCCCCGCTCAGCTTGCGCTTGACCCATGCACGGGCGGAGTCGTGATCACGGATGTAAACACCGGAGAGGTGCGCGCCCTTGTGACCTACCCGAGCTATGACAATAACCGGCTCTCGGGAAGCGCCGACGCCGCGTACCTAACCCAGCTTCAGGAGGATCTGTCCCTGCCGCTGTACAACAACGCGACTCAGGCAAAGAAAGCGCCCGGCTCCACCTTTAAGCCGATCACGGCCATTGCCGGGCTCGAGGAGAAGGTTATAAGCCTCTACGATACCATCGAATGTACGGGACAGTATGAGGAGGTTGATCCGCCGATCAAATGTTGGATCTATCCGGGACGCCACGGAAAGCTCAATGTGTCCGGCGGTATCCAGAATTCCTGCAACTACTTCTTTGCGGAGGTGGCGCACCGGCTCTCCACGGACACGGATACGCTTGTCTATTCCACCGATATGGGCATCCAGATGATCCGTAAATACGCGGCGATGTTTGGCCTCGACCGTCCTTCGGGCATCGAGATTTCCGAGACCTCGCCGGAGCTGACGACGGAGGATCCGGAGCGCTCCGCGATGGGACAGGGCACGAACTCCTATTCCAATGTACAGCTTTCCCGCTATGTGGCAGCTTTAGCAAACCGGGGAACTGTGTTTGAATTAAGCCTTCTTGACAAACTGACAGATCCGGAAGGCAATCTGATCAAGGATTACACACCGGAGGTGTCCGGCCATATCGAGATCGAAGATTCCACCTGGGATGCGGTGCAGCAGGGTATGCGCGCCGTGGTGTCAAGCGGCTCCGCCAAGCAGATCTTTAAGGATCTTGAGGTGGAGATCGCCGGAAAGACCGGTACGGCCCAGGAGTCCAAGACGCGCGGAAACCACGCGTTCTTCATCTCGTACGGACCTTACACCAACCCGGATATCTGTGTAACGGTAAATATCCCGTATGGATATTCCTCCTCCAACGCGGCTACGGTCGCAAAGAATATTTACCGCTTCTACTATGGATATACAGATCTTGACTATATTTTAAACACCGGTGCGCTGGACGTTTCCAATGTCAGGATCGGAGACTGATCTTAAAATCAAGAAAGCGGGTGAACAGGTTGAAAAATAAAATTGTGATCAAGAGCAGCAAATCCGGCATGACGGTCATTCTCGATCCGGAATGTCCCTTTGAGGAGCTGATCGCTGAAATTGCCGAAAAGTTCCGCGAGAGTGCAAAATTCTGGGGCAATATCCAGATGGCGCTGATGTTAGAGGGGCGGAAGCTTACTGCCGGGGAGGAGCTTAGGATCGTGAATACCATCACGGAGAATTCGGGGCTCGAGATACTCTGCCTGATCGACAATGATGCCGACCGGATCGAGCGCTGTGAAAAGGCGCTCGACCAGAAGCTGATGGAGCTGTCCTCCCGGACAGGACAGTTTTATCGCGGAGATCTGCACCGGGGAGAATCCCTGGAATCGGAGGCGAGCATCGTGATCATAGGCGACGTCCGCGCGGGAGCACGGGTCACGGCAAAGGGCAACATCATCGTTCTCGGAACGCTGCGCGGCTCGGTTCATGCGGGGGTATCGGGAAACTTAGAGGCGGTCGTCGCCGCGATGGAGATGGCGCCAACCCAGATTAAGATCGGTGATCTTTCCCGGTATTTCGGGGAGAAAGGCAAAAAACTCGGGAGAGGGCCCATGATCGCGTCTGTAGAAAATTGTAGTATTTGCACGAAAGCCATAAAAAAATCCTTTTTAAATATGTTAAATTTCAATTAGCACTGGAAATATTTGAAACTTTAATGTAAAATAGATAGGAAGTATGTAGCTGCGAAGCTTATAAGCAGTTACAGAAGCATTTTTCAGGAGGCGTTCTATGAGTGAAGTCATGGTAATTACTTCTGGAAAAGGCGGGGTCGGCAAGACTACCACAACCGCAAACATCGGTACCGGATTGGCGCTCTTAGGCTACAGCGTTGTGCTGATCGATACCGATATCGGACTGCGCAACCTCGATGTTGTGATGGGTCTGGAAAACCGGATCATTTACAATCTGGTAGACGTGGTGGAAGGCAACTGCCGTATGAAGCAGGCCCTGATAAGGGACAAAAGATATCCGAATCTTTACTTACTTCCGTCTGCCCAGACCAGGGACAAGTCTTCGGTAAGTCCCGGCCAGATGGCAAAGCTGGTGGACGATTTAAGGGATGATTTTGATTATATACTGCTTGACTGTCCCGCCGGAATTGAACAGGGCTTTCAGAATGCCATCGCAGGCGCGGATCGGGCGCTTGTGGTCACGACCCCTGAGGTGTCCGCCATCCGGGATGCGGACCGCATCATCGGTCTTTTGGAGGCCGCCCAGATGCGGCAGATCGACCTGATCGTGAACCGTATCCGCATGGATATGGTTCGGCGGGGAGATATGATGTCGGTGGAGGATGTCTCCGATATCCTGGCGATCCCGGTCATCGGCGCTGTGCCGGATGATGAGGACATTGTCATTTCCGCGAACCAGGGAGAGCCGCTTGTGGACACCCAGTCCCTTGCCGGACAAGCCTACTTAAATATCTGCAAGCGGATTTCCGGGGAGTCTGTTCCGCTTATGGACTTAGAACCGCACCGCGGGATTCTCGTGCGCATCTCCGGCTTTTTGAAGAGGGCATAAGGGGGGCGGGATCATGAGAGAGATCTACTGGTTTCACAAAAGCAATTCCGGTGAGATCGCGAGAAGGCGGCTCAAGCTTTTGCTGCTTTCGGACAAGACCTGCATAAATCCCGGACTGCTTGATTCCATGAAAGATGATATGATCGGCGTGCTCTCCAGGTACGCGCAGATAGACGCCGCGGCCCTGGATATCCGGTTGACCCGCATGGAATCGGCCGGTACGAGGGAACAGGTGCCGGTGCTTTCCGCTACCTTCCCGATCCGTTCACTTACTGTAAAAGAGGAATGAAGAATGTTTTTTAATTATAACTTCAGAAATTACAATTATCGTTTATTCCTTTATACGTTACTGCTTAATATCATCGGTGTTTTGGTCATCAGAAGCGCTTCCAATCAGGACAGTTCCATGGTAAGGAAACAGATCATGGGAATCCTGATTGGCGCGGTGGCCATCATTGTATTATCGCTGGCCGATTACCACAAGATCATGATGATAGCGCCTGTCATTTACGGATCCGGGCTTGTCGGACTTCTGGCAGTCCTGGGCTTCGGAGTGAGCCGGGGGATCGCGACGAGATGGCTCGTCCTCCCCGTGATCGGTCAGGTGCAGCCCTCGGAGTTTGTGAAGGTCGGACTGATCGTGTTTTTTTCCTGGTTTTTCAACAAGTATCAGGAGAGTATCAACCAGGTGAGGGTGCTTATGACTGCGGTTGGTCTGTATCTTATCGCTTTCCTGCTGATCTTTATGCAGCCGAATCTGTCTACCAGCCTTGTGACGGCAGTGATCTTTCTTTGTATGCTGTTTGTGGCGGGGCTAAGCTACCGGTGGATCCTGGGGGCGCTTGCGGTGCTTATCCCCTGCGGGGCGCTGTTTATCTATCTGCTTCAGTACAATATGGTGCCGTTTTTGAAGGATTACCAGGTGCGGCGCATTATGGCGTTCATCGACCCGGCCGGTTATGCGGAAGCGAATCTCCAGCAAAAGAACTCGATCATGGCGATCGGTTCCGGGATGCTTCAGGGGAAAGGTCTCAACAACAACACGCTTGCTTCCGTGAAAAACGGCAACTTCCTCTCGGAGGAGCAGACCGACTTCATCTTTGCCGTTATCGGCGAGGAACTCGGTTTTGTCGGCTGTGTTTTGGTAATAATCCTGATAGCCCTTGCGGTGTACGAATGCCTCCTCATGGCGGCGCGCGCGAGGGATATGTCGGGGAGGCTGCTCTGCATAGGACTCGCGACGCTTCTCGCGTTCCAGAGTTTCGCCAATATTGCTGTTGCGACCGGCATCTTCCCGAATACGGGGCTTCCGCTTCCGTTTATCAGCTACGGGGTCAGCTCGCTTATGAGCATCTCCCTCGGCATCGGTCCAAGAAAAAGCTGATGCAGAATTTCTGCATCGCATACCGGGCGATCTTAAACAAGCACGAGCTGTTTGCCACCGGGACGACCGGACGTCTGATCGAGGAGGTCACTAATTTAAACGTCCACAAATACCTTGCGGGACATTTGGGCGGGAAGCAGCAGCTCGCCTCCCAGATCGAGCACAATGACATGGATATGGTGATCTTTCTGCGCGATCCGCTCTCTCCGAAATCCCATGAGCCGGATGTGAACGACGTGGTGCGCCTGTGCGACACCTACAACATTCCGTTTGCCACTAATTTAGCGACGGCGGAGCTGCTCGTAAAGGCGCTTGAGCGCGGCGATCTGGAGTGGCGTGAAATCTACCGATAGGAGTACTATGCTTTGAGACAGACCCGTATCTTTTTTTCCGCAGTATTGCTGTCCTTCCTTCTGCTTACAGGCTGCGGCGGGAAGCCGGACTACGCCTATGACACAGAAAGGCTTGCGCAGCTTTTCTTAAGTGCGCCTTACGAGAGGACCGAGGCTGCCCCCTTCGCGAACGATCTCTGCGTGATCACAGGTGGGGAAGGTGAGCCGGACGCTTCCGTGAACGCAGAGGCGGCAGCAGTCTTTTCCGTGAGCGACAAAAAAGTGGTCTTTCAGAAAAATCCCTTTGAGAGAATGAATCCGGCCAGCATCACCAAGGTGATGACGGCGCTCATCGCCATCCGCGACGGGAATTTAAGCGAGCCGGTCACAGTGGGGGAGGAGACCGTGATCACGGAATCCGGCGCTTCTCTCTGCTACATAAGTCCGGGTGACACGCTTTCCTTAGAGCAGCTTCTCTATGGGCTTATGCTTCCCTCCGGCAATGACGCCGCCGCGGCGATCGCTGTTTCCCTCTCCGGGAGCGTGGAGGCATTCTGTGAGAGGATGAATGAGACGGCACGCGAGATCGGCGCGACCGATACGCACTTTGTCAATCCCCACGGACTCACGGATGAGGCACATTACACGACTGCCTACGATCTGTATCTGATCTTTAACGAGGCGCTGAAATTCCCGGAATTTCGCAGGGTCATCGGGACGGCAGACTACACGGCCGAGTTCACGGACGCGCAGGGCGCGCCTAAGACCCGGAAGTGGAAAAACGGAAACCGCTACCTGACCGGGCAGGCGGCTTCCCCGGAAGGGTACACGGTGATCGGCGGAAAGACCGGGACTACGATGGCGGCCGGCTCCTGCCTGATCGCCTGTGTGCAGGATAAAAATGGGCAGGATTACATCTCGGTTGTGCTAAAGGCGGACGACCGTCCGAATCTCTACGAGAACATGACAAAGATTATTCAGAAAATCGCCAATTAGTCATTGCGTATTCTTGAAATTTGTACTATAATTGATTTAATGAAAAAAGATTTTTTTACGAGTTCAAGAACCCCAAGGAGGACACGAATATGGTGCAGATTATCGCAGGCAAAAAAGGCAAAGGGAAAACGAAGCATCTGCTGGATATGGCTAACAACAACATTAAGTCAGCCACCGGTTCCATCGTTTACCTGGACAAGAGCTCCAAACATATGTACGAGCTCAACAACCGGATTCGTCTGATCAATGTCAACGAGTATCCGATCACCTGCAGCCAGGGCTTTATCGGTTTTATCAGCGGGATCATCTCCCAGGATCACGACATTGAGACGATGTTTCTTGACAGCTTTTTAAGGCTTGCATGCTTAGAGGGCGAGGACATCAGTGAAACTATCGCTGCTCTGGAAAAGATCAGCGAGAAGTACAGTGTGAATTTTGTGTTAAGCGTTTCCCTGGACGCTACGGAGATGCCGGAAGGCGCTCAGAAGGATATTGTGCTTTCCCTGTAAATACATAGACGTAACAGTGAAGCTGTTAAAACAGTTTTGATGAGACAACCATGGGGATGCCGGACACGGCATCCCTTATGACTGCCCGGGAGGGACTTGTTTTGGCCAAGAAAAAAAATCCCAAAATTCGCAATCATCGTCCTCCGCGCAACATCAATGTGGGAATGATCATTTTTGCGATCATTTTTGTCTATATGCTTTTTAGCGTATATACTTATATGAAAAAGGAAAAGGTGGAGTTTTACGAGGTGGTGGAGGGCAATATTGTGAGCGACCACCAGTACACCGGCATTATTCTCCGGGACGAGCGCGTGGAACAGACCGACCGCGCCGGATACATCAACTATTATGTCCGTGAGGGGAAGCGGGCCGCGATCGGGAGCAGGATCTACTCCATTGACGAGACGGGAAGCCTTGCCGCCTTTTTGGAGCAAAATCCCGAGGCAAACGTGACGCTGACGGACGCGAACCTGGCAGATATCAAGCGCCAGCTCTCCGCTTTTTCGATGAACTATGATAACCGGAAGTTTGACGATATGTACGATCTTAAGTATTCTCTGGAGGCGGCGGTGTTAGAGTATGTAAACTTTAATTCGCTCGGAAATTTAGACGCCCTGATGCAGCAGACCGGCATTACCTTCAAACAGGTGACGGCGCCGGTTTCCGGCGTGGTATCATACTATATGAGGGCCTGACGCCGGATCAGGTGACGGAGGAAATCTATGACCGGACGAACTATACCAAGGCGATCACCAAGGCAGGGCAGCTCATGGAGCCGAACACACCGGTCTATAAGCTGGTGACATCGGATGACTGGAGCATTGTGTTTCCTCTTACGGACGAGGACGTGGGTGAGTACAGCGGGAGGAAAAAGCTGAACATTACCTTTACCGCAGGCGGACTGGAGACGGAGGGGGATTTCTCTGTTATCACGGGAGGCGACGGGAAGCAGTACGGAAAGCTTGACTTTAACCAGTATATGGTTCAGTTTGTGGCAGACCGGTATGTGACCTTCGAGGTGGATACGGCGAGAATGGACGGACTTAAGATTCCGGTCACGTCTGTTGTCACAAAGGATTTTTACCTGGTTCCAACAGAATATATGGTGCAGGGCGGGGACAGCAGCGACACCGGGTTCATGAAGGAGACCTACTCTGAAAACGGCACCTCCGTAGAATTTGTGCCGGCAACAATCTATTACTCAACAGATGATGATTATTATATTGACATGAGCGAGAACTCGCCCTTTAAAGCCGGAGATTATGTGGTGAAGCCGGATTCCATGGACCGTTTCCAGATCGGCGCGAGCGCATCCCTTGAGGGCGTTTACAATATCAACAAGGGCTATGCCGTTTTCAAGCAGATTGAAATATTAAAGTCCAACGGGGAGTATTACACCATCAAGAAGGGAACAAAATACGGCCTGTCTGTGTATGATCATATCGTGTTAAACGCAGATTCGGTTTATGAGGGCAAGCTGATCTATCAGTAAGAGAGAGGTGAGAAGATGGAGGGCAGGATCAAAGAAAATCTGCTTGACGTCAGGCGTCATATAAGAGAGGCCTGCGAAAGATCCGGAAGGAATCCGGCGGATGTCACGCTGATCGCGGTGAGCAAGACAAAACCGCTTTCCATGCTGAGGGAGGCATACGAGACCGGGGCGAGAGATTTTGGCGAGAACAAGGTGCAGGAGATCGTGGAAAAGTTCCCGGGAATGCCGACTGACGCCCGGTTTCATATGATCGGACATCTCCAGAGAAACAAGGTGAAACAGGTTCTTCCGCACGCGGCGTTGATTCATTCCGTGGATTCTGTCCGCCTTGCAGAGCAGATTCAGAGGGAAGCTGAAAAGCTCGGGAGAACGGCGGATATTCTTCTGGAGGTGAATGTTTCGGGGGAGGAGAGTAAATTCGGATTCTGCCCGGAGGAGGTTACTTCGGCAGCCGTGGAAATCAGCCGATTCCCTTATCTGTTGACATCAAAAAGAAAAACATTGATAATATCAGTATGGATGTCCTTTCTATGGGAATGACCGGGGATTATGAGGTTGCCGTTGAGGAGGGCGCCACCATGGTAAGAGTCGGCACAGGGATCTTTGGTGCCAGATAAGGATTGGAGAGAATAAGCTATGAGCCTGTTAAGCAAACTGATGGATGCGATGCGCTTAAGCCCGGAGGAGGATGACGATTACTTCGGACCTGATGACGAATATGAGACGGACAAGCCTGCGCGCAAGGGATTTTTCCCCTCGCGCGATGACGAGGAGGGCGATGATGACAGTGCGCAGGATTCAAGACCGCGCTTTTTCCCGCGTTCTTCCAAGGTGGTTCCGATGAAGAGAAATATGGAGGTGTCCATGATCAAGCCGACCTCCATTGAAGACTCAAGGGAGATCTGCGATTATCTGCTGGCGGGGAAGGCTGTCGTCCTGAATATGGAGGGAATCCATACCGAGGTGGCGCAGCGGATCATCGACTTTACCTCCGGCGCGACCTACTCCATGAACGGAAACCTGCAGAAGATATCCAGCTACATCTTCATTGCGACTCCGGATTCGGTGGAGCTTTCGGGTGATTTCCAGGAGCTTTTAGGCAGCGGCGCGCTGGACGTATCGGGATTAAATATTCGCCTGTAAAGAAGCTACATATCTTCCTTAGAGAAAAGAACGGGAAAAGGGGAATTTCCCCTTTTCCTTTTTCGTGAAAGGGGTGATTGATGTGAGTGATCGCTTGAATGCACATCGGGATGGAAGCATCATCTACGATATTGTGATTGAAAATTCGTATGACCGGCTTGGGGAGGAGCTTAAAAAGCTGAACGCTAAGGGCAGACGCCTCTGCGTCGTCACAGACAGCCATGTGGCGCCGCTCTATTTTAAGACTGTCGAGGCGCAGCTTTCTGCCTGCTGCGGGCAGGTTGATCTTTTTGTATTTCCGGCCGGTGAGGAAAATAAAAATTTAGATACGGTAAAGGAGCTGTATGAGTTCCTTATCTTAAAGCGATATGACCGGGGCGATATGCTTGCGGCGCTCGGCGGCGGCGTAGTGGGAGATCTGTGCGGCTTTGCGGCGGCGACATATCTTCGCGGGATCCGCTTTATCCAGCTTCCGACGACTCTGCTTTCCCAGGTGGATTCCAGCGTCGGGGGCAAAACCGGCGTGGACTTTAAATCCTGGAAAAATATGGTCGGCGCTTTTCATATGCCGGCGCTTGTCTACACAGGCGTCTCAAGCCTTCTTTCGCTCACAGAGGAGCAGTTTGCCTGTGGGATGGGGGAGATCATCAAGCACGGCCTGATAAAAAACAGGGAATACTATGAGTGGCTTCTCGACAATGCTGGCGGAATTCTTGCAAGAGATCCTGGGCTCTGCGAGCAGATGATCCTTGTGAGCAACCGGATCAAGCGTGATGTGGTGGAACATGACCCCACGGAGAAAGGAGAGCGCGCTCTTTTAAACTTCGGTCACACTCTGGGACACGCGATTGAAACGCTGATGAATTTCAAGCTGCTTCATGGGCAGTGCGTGGCGCTTGGAAGCGTGGCGGCGGCTTATCTGTCTTTCCTCCGGGGCAATCTTTCCATGGGAGAGGTGCTTGGGATAAGGGATAGTTTTGAGCGCTTCGGCCTTCCTGTATCCACAGGCGGGCTTGGGCTTCGGGCTGACGAGGTTGTGGCCGCCACAAAAAATGACAAGAAAATGGAATCCGGTCAAATTAAATTCATTCTGCTTCACGGAATCGGGGAAGCATATATAGACCGCACGGTGACGGATGATGAGCTTAAAGAGACCTTAAGATGGCTGGAGGGAGGCCGTGATGAGAGATAGATTGTGGAATCTGGCGTCCTGGGCAGGCGCCGCCACGGCGCTGGTCGTTCTTGACCAGTGCACGAAGATGATGGCGGTTAGACATTTAAAAGGGAAGTCCCCTTTTGTGCTGTTAGACGGGATATTTGAACTGCTGTATTCAGAAAACCGCGGCGCGGCCTTTGGCATACTGCAGGGGAGGCAGGGGTTTTTCTTCGTTGTCGCGCTTATCGTGCTCGCTATGGCAGTCTTTGTCATGTGGCGGATGCCCGGCTGGGGAAATGTGCGCTATCACTGGCTGAAAGCCTGCACGATCATGATTACCGCGGGTGCGCTCGGCAATATGATCGACCGGGTCGCCAAAGGGTATGTTGTGGATTTCTTCTATTTTAAACTGATCAATTTTCCGATCTTTAATGTGGCGGATATTTATGTCACGACGGCGACAGCGCTGCTTCTGATCGTAATGTGTTTTTATTATAAGGACGAGGATTTCGATGTGTTCCGGCTTCGGAAGAAAGGGTGATTTTCGTTGATTCGTGAATTTGTGGCAGATACAGAAGAATGTCCGCGGATTGATAAATATTTAAGTGAGCGGTTGAACGAGCTGTCGCGCTCCTATCTGCAAAAAATATTAAAAGAAGGGGGTGTGTCGGTAGGCGGCCGGCCTGTAAAAAGCAATTATAAGGTATCGTTTGGCGACCGTATCACGCTCAATGTGCCGGAGGCAGTAGAGCCCGCGATCACAGCGGAGCCGATGGACTTAGACATTCTGTATGAGGATGCTGACATTATTCTGATCAACAAGCCTAAGGGGATGGTCGTACATCCGGCAGCCGGGCATTACACGGGAACGCTTGTAAACGGCCTGATGGCGCATTGCAGGGACGAGCTTTCCGGGATCAACGGAGTGCTTCGCCCCGGTATCGTCCACCGGATTGACAGGGACACTACGGGGGTGATGATCGCATGCAAGAATGACCGGGCTCACACAGCGATAGCGGCGCAGCTTAAGGAGCATTCTATCACGCGGAAGTATTACGCGATCGTTCATGGAGTGATCAGGGAGGAGGACGGGACTGTCCACGCACCGATCGGGCGTCATCCGACAGACCGCAAAAAAATGAGTATCCACGCGAAGAACGGCCGCGATGCCGTGACACATTATCATGTGCTTCGCAGATTCCGCCGCTTTACCTTTGTGGAATGTACCCTTGAGACGGGACGCACCCACCAGATCCGGGTTCATATGGCAAGCATCGGGCACCCGCTTTTAGGAGATCAGGTATACGGTCCGGCAAAGACGCCGTTTTCCGGGCTTGAGGGGCAGACGCTGCACGCTGGTGTGCTCGGATTCCTTCATCCGACGACCGGGGAATACATGGAATTTACAGCGCCCCTGCCTGAGTATTTTGAAAAACTGATCAAAAAACTCGAGCAGGATTAGACTTTTCTGATAATTCATGGTATAATTATTAAGAAGAATACATCCGGGATTTACAGAAAGGAGAGCGATAACTATGAAGGGGAATCTTGTTATTACAATCGGAAGGCAGTGTGGGAGCGGCGGCAAAAAGATCGGTCAGATGCTCGCGGAGAAGATGGGCGTGAAGTGCTACGACAAGGAACTTCTCGCCAGGGCCGCGAAGGAGAGCGGTTTTTGTGAAGAGCTGTTTGAGACGCACGACGAGAAGCCGACCAGCAGTTTTCTGTATTCTCTCGTGATGGATACCTACTCTCTTGGCTACAACACATCGGCTTACATGGATATGCCGATCAACCACAAGATTTTTCTGGCGCAGTTTGACACGATCAAGAAGCTTGCGGACGAGGAATCCTGTGTGATCGTCGGGCGCTGCGCGGACTATGCCCTTGCGGATTATCCGAATACTGTCTCCGTGTTCGTCACCGGAAATGATGATGATAAGGTTAAGTATCTGATGGAGCTTTACAGTGTAGATAAGGCGAAAGCAAAGGATATCATGGTAAAGACGGATAAAAAGCGCGCCAGCTATTATAACTATTATTCCAGCAAGAAGTGGGGCGACGCAAGAAGCTATGATCTGTGCGTCAACAGCTCTTCCATCGGAGCGGACGCCGCGGTCGATACGATCCTGGCGTTTGCAAGGGCAAAGCAGGCATGGGTCAATAAAAAATAATATAATATCAGGGCTGCCGCAAAGCTGTTTTTGCGGCAGCCCTTTTGTCTGTCACATCATCCGGCGAAACAGCCCGACAACCTTTCCTAAAATCTGAACCTCGGGGACGATGATCGGATCCATGGAGTCATTCTCCGGCTGCAGGCGGTAATGACCGTTTTCTTTAAAGAAACGCTTTACCGTAGCCGAATCCTCGACGAGCGCCACGACAATCTCACCGTTTCTGGCAGTGCTCGTCTTCTCGACGATCACCTGGTCGCCGTCAAAGATGCCGATGTTGATCATGCTCTCACCCTTTACGCGCAGCATAAAGGTCTGCGCATTGGGAAGAAGATCGGCCGGGATCGGGAAATAATCCTCGATATTTTCCTGCGCGAGGATCGGCTGTCCGGCCGCCACGGTCCCCACGACAGGCACCTGAACCATCTCTCTGCGCGTCAGGCCAAACTCGTCGTCCAGAATCTCAATCGCACGCGGCTTGGTGGGGTCGCGGCGGATATAGCCGCTCTCCTCCAGTCTCTCGAGGTGGGAGTGGACGGAAGAGGTGGACTTTAAATGAACCGCCTCACAGATCTCCCGGACTGCCGGCGGGTATCCCTTCTTTAAAATACATGATTTGATATACTCGAGTATCTCCTGCTGTTTTGCGGTGATCTTACCCTGTTCCATATGATTCTCCTCCATATTCTGTACTTTTGCGATACACGCAACGTCCTCATGCTTCTATACTAACATATGTTCGAAAAAAAAGCAAACTTTTGTTCGATTTTTTTGAAAAAATTATTGACAAA
>SFNH01000123.1 GCA_004554205.1 Clostridium sp. | reverse complement strand
GAAGAAAGTATATGGATCTACACTCTCATTCGTCGTATCGGCAATCAGCAGTCCCTTGTCTCCCAACTCTTCCGCAATAATATTCACAAACATGGGCAGGGTTTCTTCGTCTAAACAAATATCTTCACCTATAAAAAGTGGGCCGGCCAGGGTACAAGCTCTTTCTCCGGCAGAGGGATCCTGCGCTAAACTCAATTTCAAAAATGCATCCTTGCTTTCCGCGACCACATAGATTCTTGTATGATTCAGACTCATATCGTTCTCCTTGTATGCAGTTGTTGGCATGATAATGGCATGATATCTTTCTCTTGGGATTTTTCACAAGTGATTTTAATGTATTTGGCGAAATCAAGTATAGGAGTTCCTCCGCTTATTTCGCGTACTCACTGTGTGGGTGAAATTTATTATACCGCCCCCGCTGGCAAACGTCAAGGTGGAAGGCTCTTTTTGTATACAAATATCACAGTCGGCCGACGGATATGCAAGCTGCATATTGTAAAAACTGCCCAAACATGATACAATTAAAATCTATTATTATGCAAAGCGGAGGGGTTTTCTATGACAAACGAAGAACTGCGCAAAGCACTGATGGATTATTACGGCACGGCAATGAGCAGTGGCAATCCCATGGCAGTCATTGAGCTTTCGCAGGCAGAGAGCGCGTCGGATGAGAAACTCATCCAGATGGCGGACGAGCTGGGCTGGATCAAGGAAGACTGACGATGGACAGATGGGAAAAGAAAAATGAATTGGCGCGGGACACCCTGAAGCTGGCGCGTAACACGCTGCTGGTGAACCTGCGTTTTTTGGACGTGGCGCTGAGCCGGTTTGACTTTGTGCCGGTGGACGGCAGTATCGCGGTGGACGGCACGCACATCTACTACGACCCGCTTTGGGTGCTGCGCCGCTACAAGCAGGAGAAGCAAGTCATCGTGCGGGACTACCTCCACATGGTGTTTCACTGTGTGTTCCACCACGCCTTTGTGGACACGCTGCTGGACACCGACGCATGGGATCTGGCCTGCGACATCGCGGTGGAGAACGCCATCAATGAACTGGATCTGCCCTGTGTCCGGACAGCGCGGCAGGCGTCCCAGTATGCCTTTATGGAGATCATCCGCCGTGATGTGAAGCAGCTGACGGCGGAAAAAATCTACCACTATCTGCGGGATCGGGCGTTCCCGCCGCAGGAGATCGCTATTCTGCACCAGAACTTTGCCGCCGATGACCACAGCCTGTGGTACCTTCCACCGGAGAGCGCCAGCGGCGGAGACGGTGAGCCGGACGAGCACACGAAGCAGCTCAAGCGCACTGTCAGGGTAGACAGTCTTTCCCGAACTGATTTGGAGCAGGTCTGGTCGGATATAGCCCGGCGGATGCAGACGGAGCTGGAAGCCTTTGCCGAGAAGCGGCAGGGCAGCGAGCCGGGCGGTCTGAGTCAGAGCCTGTCCGCCGTGACGCGGGAGAAATACGACTACGCGGACTTCCTGCGGCGCTTTGCGGTGCTGGGCGAGGCCATGAAGGTCAATGACGATGAGTTCGACTACATCTTCTACACCTACGGCATGAAGCTCTATGGCAATATGCCGTTGATCGAGCCGCTGGAATACAAGGAGGTCAAGCGCATCCGCGAGTTTGTGGTGGCCATCGACACCTCCGGCTCTGTGTCCGGCGAGCTGGTGCAGAAATTCGTGCAGAAGACCTACAACATCCTCAAGCAGCAGGAGAGCTTCTTCACAAAGATCAACCTGCACATCCTCCAGTGCGACGCAGAGGTGCAGGAGGACGCGAAGATCACCTCACAGGAGGAGTTTGACGCCTACCTGAACACCATGCAGCTCCGTGGCTTCGGCGGCACGGACTTCCGGCCGGTGTTCGACTATGTGGAGCAGCTGCGGCAGGCGGGAGAGTTCACCAACCTGAAGGGACTGATCTATTTCACCGACGGCTTCGGCACATTCCCGGAGCGACAGCCGGACTATCACACGGCATTTGTGTTCATCGACGACGAATACAACAACCCGGATGTTCCCGTCTGGGCCATCAAGCTGGTATTACAAAAGGACGAGATATAGGAGGAGAGCAAAATGAGTAACGCAAGTGATTTTATCATCGAAAACGGCGTTTTGAAGAAATACGTCGGCCCCGGCGGCGATGTGACCGTGCCGGACGGCGTGACGAGCATTGGATATGGGGCGTTTGAGTGGTGCCACAGCCTGACGAGTATCACGCTCCCTGACAGCGTGACGAGTATCGGAGAGTGTGCATTTTTCGGGTGCGAAAAACTGACCAGCGTCACGATCCCCGACAGCGTGACGAGCATTGGAAAGAGTACATTCGAGGAGTGCAGTCGCCTGACCGGAATCACGCTCCCTGATAGCGTGACGAGCATTGGGGACAGTGCATTTTGCGGCTGCGAAAAGCTGACAAGCGTTATACTCCCCGATGGAGCGGACATTGGGAACGGCGCGTTTCGCGGCTGTAAGAGGCTTGCAGATCCTGAGGGATTTGTTGTTTTCAAAGGCGTCCTATACGACTATTGCGGGAGATCCCAAAAGATTGTCGTTCCGGACGGTGTGATAAGCATCGAGGAGTATGCATTTTCCTATTGCCACCACCTGACGTGCGTCACGCTTCCTGATAGCGTGACGGGCATCGGGGATGGGGCGTTTTCCAGCTGTGAAAAGCTGACGAGCATCACAATTTCCGACAGCGTGACGAGCATCGGGGAGCGTGCATTTTACAATTGCAGCAGCCTGACGAGCATCACGCTTCCCGATGGAGTGACGAGCATTGGGGACAGTGCGTTTTACAATTGCAGCAGCCTGACGAGTATCACGCTTCCCGACAGCGTGACGAGTATCGGAGAGTGGGCATTTTACAATTGCAGCAGCCTAACGAGCATCACGCTCCCCAACAGCGTGACGAGCGTTGGTAATTGGGCGTTTTTCGACTGTGAAAAGCTGACAAGCGTTATACTCCCGGATGGAGCGGACATTGGGAACGGTGCGTTTCGCGGCTGTAAGAGGCTTGCAGATCCTGAGGGATTTGTTGTTTTCAAAGGCGTCCTATACGACTATTGCGGGAGATCCACAGAGATTACCGTCCCAGACAGCGTGACGAGCATCGGATATGGGGCGTTTTCCGGCTGTAGCAGCCTGGCGAGTATCACGATCCCAGACAGCGTGACGAGCATTGAATATTGGGCGTTTGAGAAGTGCCGCAGCCTGACGAGTATCGCGATACCGGACGGCGTGACGAGCATCGGGAATCGGGCGTTTGAGGGTTGCCGCAGCCTGACGAGTATCACGATACCGGACAACGTGACGAGCATCGGTGTCGAAGCGTTTTCCGATTGCCGCAGCCTGACGCACATCACGCTCCCTGATAGCGTGACGAGCATTGGGGATAAGGCGTTTTCCGATTGCCGCAGCCTGACGCACATCACGCTTCCCGATGGCTTGACGAGCATTGGTAATTGGGCGTTTTTCGACTGTGAAAAGCTGACGAGTATCACAATTCCCGACAGCGTGACCAGCATTGGGAATAAGGCATTTTCCGATTGCCGCAGCCTGACGAGTATCGCGATACCGGACAGTGTGACGAGCATCGGTGTCGAAGCGTTTTCCGATTGCCGCAGCCTGACCAGTATCACAATCCCAGACAGCGTGACGAGCATTGAGAATAGGACATTTCAATGGTGCGAGAGCCTGACGAGCATCGCAATCCCCGATAGCGTGAGAACCATTGGAGCAAGTGCATTTTGTGGCTGCGAGGCGCTGTCGGACATCGTGATCCCTGACGGCGTGACGAGTATCGGAGATGAGACGTTTTTCAGATGTGAAACGCTAACAAGCGTTATACTCTCCGAGGGCGTAGCCGCCGTCGGAGAGGGTGCCTTTGCCGACTGTCAGAAGCTTGCGCATCTCGAGGTCAGAAACGAAAAATGCAAGTTTGGGAAAGAACCTTTTGGTGAGACCTTTCCGAAGGAGCTGATTGGCGCTGTCGGACAGCTCTATGCGCATCTGACGGACGGCTCGCTCAAAAAGTACATCATCCGGAAATCTGTCTGGGAAAAGTTGGATATCAAAACCCGCACGGAGATCTTTATGAACTGTCAGGGCAAGACGCTGCTGCCGCTTTATGCGCAGTGCGAGCAAGACCCGAACGATATGGGACGGGAGATCCTTGCCGGTCTGAACGCAAAGTCCTCCGTGAAGGAGTGCAATGCCGCAGCAAACTTCCTTATGCTGTTTGCACAGAAGGCGGACAGCGCCTTGCTGCGCGCGATCTATGCGGCCATCAAACCGTTGAAAACGGCGGCCAAGGCGTGTAAGAGCATCGAAGCGGACACGGCGCTGATGGTCATACTCGACAGCAGCGGCGAGGCGGCGCAGAATCTCTCTGAGATCGAAAAAATTGTTATGGCATATCTGGCCGAGGAAAAAAAGTCTGTCGCGGAGCTTGCTGCCAATCTGAAGGACTTTTACGGCCTGACGCCCCCGGACCTGCCGGAGGTTCTCTGCAAGGACGGCTCCGCGGAGGGCGGGACGGTGATGGCATATCTTTTGACCGCTCACGAAAAGCTTGAGGTCAGACCCTGGGAGGAACCCGAGGTCGTTGCCGCCTGCCCTCCCGGCCTATGCGGCAGCGCAAAGGCCATCGCGTCGATGCTGGACGAAGAAAGCCTGCAAAAGGCGATGGCGGCGATGGCGGAAAACTATCTCGGACAAAAGGGACGCAGCCGAAAGATGTTCCTGGCTTATCCCATCTGCCGCTATGCGGATGAGGCGCTGATGGAGGAACTGACCCATTGTGCGCCCAAATGGGCCTCTGCCACTTCCGGCAATAATGCCCCGTCGCTGTGGACCTTCCGGCGCGCCGCCCAATACAGCGATACACGGGCGGCCATGCTTCTGGCGGAAAAGTATCATGATTTGGAGGAATATGCGGCGCTGCGGGGCATGACGGCGGACACTATTCGAGACCAGTACCTCTCCGAAATTGGACTGGATGCACAGGGCGGCAAGCGCTACGACCTGGGCAATCAGACGGTGACCGTGCGGCTGCAGCAGGATC